>JBKPRF010000206.1:0-2453 GCA_046734475.1 Chloroflexota bacterium | reverse complement strand
GGTGAGATTCGGTGATGGGGAGCGGTGCTACCCGATCAGGGCGGGCTCCGCGTGGGTACCGATCTCCTCGTCGACGGCGTCTTCCTCGGGCTTCGAGGTGTCGACGTCGAGGAGGTAGCCGATCCCCTGGAAGGTCCGGATGCGGCCCGGCTCGCCGGGCGCGGCGCCGAGCTTGCGGCGAACCCGCGACACCCAGACCCGCAGGTACTGGAGGTCGTCGCGGTACTCCGGGCCCCAGACCTTGGTCAGCAGCTCGGTGTGGAGGACGACCTTGCCGGCGTTCGCCGCGAGGTGCTGCAGGAGCAGCCACTCGGTCCGCGAGAGCTGGACCAGCTCGCCGTTGCGGGTCACCATCCGGCGCTCGAGATCGATCTCGACGTCGTCGAACTTGATGACCCCGGCTCCGGGCTCGGCCCCGCCCGACCGGCGGATGACCGCGCGGACACGGGCCGCGAGCTCGTCCGGATGGAACGGCTTGGCGATGTAGTCGTCAGCGCCGAGGTCGAGGCCCTTGGCCTTGTCGGCCGTCGAGCCCTTGGCCGTCAGCAGGATCACCGGCACGGGCCGGCGCTCGCGCAGCTGACGCATGACCTCGATGCCGTCGAGGTCGGGCATCACGATGTCGAGGAGGACGATGTCCGGCCGGACCTCCTCGGCCTTCTGGAGCGCCTGCTCACCGCCATTGGCGGTGACGACGCGGAAGCCCTCCTCGGACAGGGCGATGGCGACGAGCTTCGTGATCCGCGGTTCGTCGTCGGCGACGAGCACCAGTGGCTGTGTCGACACGATGGCCTCCCTGCGCCCGAAGGCGCTGTGACTGGTCGGTTGTCAGGGCCGCATCGTCTGCCGGCCCCCGATCGGCTCGCTCCCCACGGACATTACAGAACCGTTGCATCGGCATAACAACCCGGGCCCGCCCGAACTCGGAGCCGGCTCCCGGCGGGCGCCCGCAATGCCGGTGAGACGCGGTGCTCGGCCACCGTGACGTGGGCGCGCCGCAATACGGGCTAGCCTCTGCACAGGGCCGTGGGAGTGCGCGCCCAGAGGAGGTCTGTTCTTCTGATGACCGCAGCACCGCGCCGCCTCCGCATCGCCCAGGTGGCCCCGCCGGTCGAGCGCGTCCCGCCGCTCGCCTACGGCGGCACCGAGCGCATCGTCCACGAGGTGACGACCGAGCTGGTCAAGCGCGGCCACGAGGTGACCGTCTTCGCCAGCGGCGACTCCGAGGTCGCGGGCCGCCTGATCCCGACCGTCGACCGGGCGCTCCGGCCGGCCGGCATCGAGTCGAACTCGAGCGGCTGGTTCCTGTCGACCGTCCGTGCCGTCATGGATCGGATCGACGAGTTCGACGTCATCCATTCCCACCTCGAGTGGTGGAGCATCCCGATGGCCCGGGCCTGCCCGATCCCGGTCGTGTCGACCTTCCACGGCCGGCTCGACCTGCCGTGGTCGGAGCAGCTCTTCCGCGACCCGCCGGAGGGCATGGTCGCAATCAGCGCCAACCAGGCGAGCGTTCACCCCCAGGTGCCGTGGACGATCATCCACAACGGGCTCACCCTCGACGCCGCGCCCTTCCAGGCGCAGCGCTCCGACGCCTTCTGCTTCGTCGGCCGGGTCGACCCGGAGAAGGGCGCCCTCGACGCGATCGACATCGCGCAGCGGGCCGGTCGGCCCCTCCGGATGGCGGCCAAGGTCGGCAACCTGCCCGACCAGCGGGCCTACTACGAAGACGTGTTCAAGCCGGCCCTGGCCCGGGCCGGTCGCGACATCGAGTACCTCGGGGAGCTGGCCCCCGACGACCGCGACCATCTCTTCGCGGACAGCTACGCGACGCTGATGCCGGGCGCCTGGCCTGAGCCGTTCGGCCTCGTGAGCATCGAATCGCTGGCCTGCGGCACGCCGGTCATTGCCCGGCGGGTCGGGGCCCTGCCCGAGATCATCCGTGAAGGCGTCGACGGCTTCTTCGGCGACGACACGATCGGGATGGCCTTCCATGCCGACCGGATCGCGGGCCTCGATCGGCAGGCGATCCGGGAGCGGGTTCTCGAGCGCTTCTCGGCGGCCCGGATGACGGACCGGTACGAGGAGCTGTACGCGCGGCTCATCGGCCATCGCCGGCCCGTCAAGCCCCTCCCGGGCAGCGCGACCTCCGAGGTCGCCGCCGCCACGAACGCGGTCGCCGACACGATCGAGGCCGCCCAGGCCGGTGGGGCCGCGAGCCGCGTCGATCGCGCGACCGACGACGAGGTGGCCGAAGCCCTCGGGCGGCGCGAGCCGGCCGTCCCGGCCCGGCGCTAGCAGCCGGCCCCGCGTCCGCAGCGCCCGCACGACGGCGTTTGCGTGACGCCAGAGGCGGCCCGCGATGCTGATCGAGCGGGCCTTCGGTACATCACCGATACCGGTGCCGGCCTGACCCGTCGCCGCCACGGCCGCGGCTTCGCGTATCTCGACGC
>JBKPRF010000205.1:0-3393 GCA_046734475.1 Chloroflexota bacterium | reverse complement strand
AAGACGGCCTTCGTCTTCGGTCAGATGAACGAGCCGCCGGGGGCGCGCCAGAGGGTCGGCCTGACGGGCCTGACGATGGCCGAGTACTTCCGCGACGAGGAAGGCCGCGACGTCCTGCTCTTCATCGACAACATCTTCCGGTTCACCCAGGCGGGCTCGGAGGTATCGGCGCTGCTCGGCCGGATGCCGTCGGCCGTCGGCTACCAGCCGAACCTGGCCACCGAGATGGCCGGCCTCCAGGAGCGGATCACCTCGACGAAGAAGGGCTCGATCACGTCGCTCCAGGCCGTCTTCGTCCCGGCCGACGACTACACCGACCCGGCGCCGGCGACGACGTTCGCCCATCTCGATTCGACGATCCGCCTCGAGCGCAGCGTCGCCGAGCTCGGGATCTACCCGGCCGTCGATGCGCTGACCTCGACGTCGCGGGTCCTCGACCCGAACGTCGTCGGCCAGGACCACTACGACGTGGCCCGCGAGACGCAGCGCGTGCTGCAGCGCTACCGCGACCTCCAGGACATCATCGCGATCCTCGGGATCGACGAGCTGTCCGAGGAGGACAAGGCCACGGTCGCCCGGGCACGGCGGCTCCAGCGCTTCGCCTCGCAGCCGTTCTTCGTGGCCGAGGTCTTCACCGGCCGGTCCGGCAAGTACGTCCCGATCAAGGACACCGTGGCCTCGTTCAAGGAGATCCTCGAGGGCAACACCGACACCCTGCCCGAGCAGGCGTTCTTCCTCGCCGGCACGATCGAGGACGTCCGCGAGAACGCGGCGAAGCTCAGCGCGTGAGGACGACCTAGTGCCACTCCAGCTCGAGATCGTCACGCCCGAGCGGCTGGCGTTCAGCGACCAGGTCGACGCGGTCCAGCTGCCCGGCAGCGAGGGCGAGCTCGGCGTCCTGCCGCACCACGCGCCGCTGGTGTCGACGCTCGGCGTCGGCGAGCTGCGGATCCGGCGCGGCGGCCAGGAGGAGTCGTTCGCGATCGCGGGCGGGTTCCTCCAGGTCCGGCCGGACAAGGTCGTGGTCATGGCCGAGGAGGCCGACATGGCCTCGGAGATCGACCTCGAGAAGGCCCAGGAGGCGCGGCGCGAGGCCGAGCGGGCGATCGAGACCGGGTTCGTCGAGGCGGCCGACCTGGCCGCCGCGCGGGCGGCCCTCGCGACGGCGCTCCTGCGGATCCGGGTGGCGGAGCGGCGACACCGTGAGGGCCCGCGCCATCGCGGTTGACCGGAGCCGGGGCCCGGGGCATGCGAGGATGACGGTCCGTGGCTGACGCGAAGCCGTTCCACTGGGAGTACGACCCGCCCGAGGTGCCGCGCGAGCGGTACATCGTCACGGGCGGAACGCCGCTCGACGGCACGATCAAGGTCAGCGGCGCCAAGAACTCGGCCCTCAAGCTGCTCGCCGCGGCGACCCTGACCGGCGAGCGCTGCCGGTTCTCGAACATGCCCGAGATCGAGGACGTCCGGGTCATGGCCGAGACGCTCCGCGACCTCGGCGTCGTCGTCGACCATCCCGAGCCGAACGTCTACGAGGTCTCGGCGGGCGACGTCGATTGGCTGTTCGTGCCGCTCGAGGCCGCGGCGAAGATGCGGGCCAGCTTCATGCTCCTCGGGCCGCTCCTGGCCCGCTTCGGCGAGGTCGTCATCAGCAATCCCGGCGGCGACCGGATCGGCCGCCGGCCGGTGAACCTCCACGTCGACGCGATGAAGGCCCTCGGCGCCGAGATCGAGTACCGCTACGGCTACTACTACGCCAAGGCGCCCGGCCGGCTGCGCGGCACGGAGGTGCGATTCCCCACGGTCTCGGTCATGGGCACCGAGAACGCGATGCTCGCCGCGACCCTGGCCGACGGCCACACGGTGATCCGGCCGGCGGCCCAGGAGCCGGAGACCGACGACCTCATCACGTTCCTCCAGAAGATGGGCGCAGAGGTCGAGCGGACCTATCCCGACACGATCGAGGTCCACGGCAAGAAGCGTCTCCGCGGCGCGGACCACCGCGTCGTCCCGGACCGGATCGAGGCCGGAACGTTCGCGATCGCCGGCGGCGTGACCGGCGGCCATGTGATCCTCGAGAACGCGGCCTGCGACACGATGGACGCCCTCGTCGAGGTCCTGAGCCGGACCGGTCTGTCGGTCTCGTGCGGCCCCGATCGGATGGAGGTCGACGCCCGGACGGTCGGACCCGGCGCCCTGAACGCCGTCGACATCGAGACGGGGCCGTATCCGGGCCTGGCGACGGACATCCAACCCCCGACCGCGGTGCTCCTCACCCAGGCCAACGGCACCTCGCGGATCCACGAGGCGATCTTCGAGGACCGCCTGGAATGGATGGGCGAGCTCCGCAAGATGGGCGCCCAGTTCAAGCTCCAGGGCCGCCAGCGGGCGATCATCGAGGGCCCGACGCCCCTTCACGGTGCCGATGTCGAGATCTCGGACCTCCGGGCCGGAGCGTCGCTCATCCTGGCCGCCCTGGCCGCCGAAGGGACCTCGTCCATTCGCGGCGCACACCACGTTCAGCGGGGGTATGAGAACATCGAGCAGAAGTTCCTGGACCTCGGCGCCAAAATCGAGCGCGTCCAGGAAGGGGAGTCCAGCCCACCCGTATGAACATCGGCATCGATCTCGGCACGGCCAACGTCCTGGTCCACGTCGAGGGCAAGGGCATCGTCATCCAGGAGCCGTCCGTGGTCGCCGTCGACGACGATGGCCGGATCCGGGCCGTCGGCGAGGACGCCCGCGAGATGATCGGCCGGACGCCCGGCAACATCCACGCCATCCGGCCGATGAAGGACGGCGTGATCGCCGACTACATCATCACCGAGGCGATGCTCCGCTTCTTCATCGGCAAGGCGACCAAGGGCCGGATCGGGTTCAGCCGGCCCGAGGTGATGATCTCGGTGCCGGCGGGCGTGACGTCGGTCGAGAAGCGCGCGGTCCGCGACGCGGCGCTGAAGGCGGGTGCACGCGCGGCGTACCTCATCGAGGAGCCGCTCGCGGCGGCGATCGGTGCCAACGTCCCGATCAGCGGGCCGTCCGGGAACATGGTCATCGACATCGGCGGCGGGACGAGCGAGATCGCGGTCATCGCGCTCGGTGGGATCGTCGTCTCGACTTCGCTGCGGGTCGGCGGCAACCGCTTCGACGAGGCGATCACCTCGTACATCCGCAAGAAGTACAACCTCATGGTCGGCGAGCGCACCGCCGAGGAGGTCAAGATCGCGATCGGCACGGCCCTGCCGCTCGAGCGCGAGCTGTCGATGGAGGTGCGCGGTCGCGACCTCATCGCGGGCCTGCCCCGGACGATCCCGATCACGTCGTCCGAGGTCATGGAGGCGATCGAGCTCCCGCTCCAGCAACTGGTCGCGGCGGTCCGGAGCGTGCTCGAGC
>JBKPRF010000204.1:0-8874 GCA_046734475.1 Chloroflexota bacterium | reverse complement strand
GCCCGGACCGGATCAATGTTGAACCCATCATCCGCCTCGAGCGAGTGAGCCGGACCTACGACATGGGCCGCGTGGCGGTCCACGCGCTCAACGACGTGTCGCTCGAGGTTGCCCCCGGCGAGTTCGTCGCGATCCTCGGGCCGTCGGGCTCGGGCAAGTCGACGATGATGAGCATCCTCGGCTGCCTCGACCGGCCGTCGGCGGGGGAGTACCGGCTCGCCGGGACGCCGGTCGGCACGCTCTCGGACGACCGCCTCGCCGCGATCCGGAGCCGGACGATCGGGTTCGTCTTCCAGTCCTACAACCTCCTGCCGCGGACCTCCGCGCTCGACAACGTGGCCACGCCGCTCCTCTACCAGGGCGTGGCTCGGAAGGAGCGGGTCCGGCGGGCGACCGCCGCCCTCGAGCGGCTCGGGCTCGGCGCGCGGCTCCGCCACGAGCCGACCGAGATGTCGGGCGGCGAGCAACAGCGCGTCGCGGTCGCCCGCGCGATCGTCACGGATCCGGCGCTCGTCCTGGCCGACGAGCCGACCGGCAACCTCGACACGAAGTCCGGCACCGACGTCCTCGGCGTCCTCCGGGGCCTCCACGCCGACGGCCGGACCGACGTCCTCATCACCCACGACGCGTCAGTCGCCTCCGCGGCCGCGCGCGCGGTCCACCTGCGCGACGGGCGACTCGTGGCATGAACGCGCTCGAGCTGCTCCGCCTGGCCCTCTCGCGGCTCCGGTCGAGTCGTCTCCGGGCGGCGTTGACGATGCTCGGCGTCATCATCGGCGTCGGCTCGGTCGTCGCCCTCGTGGGCGTGGGCAAGGGCACGACCTCGGACATCACGTCCCGGCTGAACGCGCTCGGCACGAACCTGCTCACGGTCAACGCGACGGGCCGCAACGGCACGTCGTCGACGCTGACCCTCGAGGACGCGGAGGCCATCCGGCAGATCCCGACCGTCGCGGCCCTCGCCCCCGAGCTGGAGTCCTCAGGCACCCTCGCCGCCGGCGTCACCACCACCACGACCTCGATCATCGGCACGACCGCCGACTACGCCCGGGTCCGCGCCTACGACGTCTGGCAGGGCACGTTCCTCACCGACGCGACCGTCGCGGCGACCCTCCGAGTCGTCGTGCTCGGCTCGACGGTGGCCGACAACCTCGGCCTCGACGCGACCTCGATCGGTTCGACGATCACGGTCGAGGGCCTGCCGTTCGAGGTCATCGGCATCCTCCAGCCGAAGGGCGGCTCGGGCTTCAACGACCCCGACAACCAGGTCCTCGTCCCGATCGGGACGGTGCAGAAGTACTTCGTGGGCGGCGACGCCATCCGGACGATCGGTGTCAGCGTCGCGAGGGAGGCCGACATCCAGTCGACCCGCGACGCCATCACGAGCCTGCTCGAGACCCGCCATGGGATTGCCGCCGGTGGCACCGACGACTTCTCGATCTTCGACCAGGCCCAGCTGCTCCAGACAGCGACGTCGATCAGCGGGACGCTGACCCTCCTCCTCGGCGGGATCGCCTCGATCTCGCTCGTCGTCGGTGGCATCGGGATCATGAACATCATGCTGGTCTCGGTCCGCGAGCGGACGCGCGAGATCGGCATCCGCAAGGCCCTCGGCGCGCGGGCCCGCGACATCCTCAGCCAGTTCCTCATCGAGGCCCTGACGCTGTCGCTGCTCGGTGGCGTGATCGGGATCGCCGTCGGGCTGCTCGTCTCGGCCGGCATCGGCCGGATCGCCG
This sequence comes from Chloroflexota bacterium, assembly GCA_046734475.1. Taxonomy (GTDB): domain Bacteria; phylum Chloroflexota; class Limnocylindria; order Limnocylindrales; family CSP1-4; genus UBA5189. The sequence goes on along the minus strand of JBKPRF010000204.1, from coordinate 7,138 downwards.
GCTGGGGCTTCCAGTTCGATCCGGCGACGGTCGCCATGGCCACCCTCTTCAGCCTCGCCGTCGGCGTGGTGTTCGGCGTCTGGCCGGCCCGCGTCGCGGCTCGTCTCGATCCCATCGCCGCCCTCAGGTACGAGTAAGGAGCACCGACATGACCACCGATGACACCCAGCCCGCCCCGAACCCCGCGGATCCGGCAGGCCCGCCCGCTGGCCAGCCGCCCGAGCCGGGTCCGTTCGAGGTGCCGCCCCAGCCGGTCACGCCGATTCCGGCTGCGAAGCCGCGGTCGGGGGTGACGAGCCTGATCAACATCGCCCTCGGGCTGGCCCTCGTCGTCGCTGTCGGTGGCGTCGCCTTCGCGGCCGGCCGGATGACCGCGCCGGCGCTCGCCGCGGCCGGCGGCCCGCAGACGCTCGGCAACGGCGGCAGGGGCTTCACCGGCAACGGCTATTTCCCGGGCGGCAACGGCGGCCAGGGCGGCGGGCCGCGAGTCTTCGGCGACGGCGGCGGTGCCTCGATCCAGGGGACGGTGACGGCAGTGACACCCGAGTCGATCACGATCAAGACGGCCTCCGGCCAGGAGGTCACGGTCGCCCTCGACTCGACCACGACCTACCATCAGCAGTCGAGTGCGAGCGCGAGCGACGTCAAGACGGGCGGCACCGTGATCGTCCGGCTCGGGTTCAACCGCACCGGCACCGGTGGCCCGACCGCCAGCGGTGCGCCCAGCGGGCCGACCGCGACCGACGTCACGGTCGTGCCGCAGTAGGCCGCCGGAGCGAGCACGATGCACCTCCTGCTCGTCGAGGACGACGAGCGCCTGTCCAGGGTCCTGCGGCGGCTGCTCGAGGATGACCGGCACGTCGTCGAGGTCGCCTCGGACGGCGAGACCGGCATCGAGCTGGCCGAATCCGCGGCCGGCATCGAGGCCGTCATCCTCGACGTCGGCCTGCCCGACATCTCGGGCATCGAGGTTGCCCGCCGGATCCGCAAGTCGGGCCGGGAGATGGCGATCCTCATGCTCACGGCCCGGGACACGGTCAACGACCGCGTCACGGGCCTCGACGCCGGCGCCGACGACTACCTCGTGAAGCCGTTCGCGTTCGAGGAGCTCGCGGCCCGGCTGCGGGCCCTCGCCCGGCGCACCGAGCCCGGCCCCCGCCGACCGGACCCCGTCATCGCGGTCGGCCCGATCCGCCTCGACGAGAAAGCCAGGCGGGTGACGGTCCAAGGGACGCCGATCGAGCTCTCGCCCCGCGAGTTCTCACTGCTCGAGTGCCTGCTCCGGCACCCCGGCCAGAGCCTCAGCCGCGACCAGCTGCTCGACCAGGCCTGGCCGTTCAGCGTCGCGGTCACCCCGAACGCCGTCGACGCGTACGTCCACTACCTCCGGACGAAGCTCGGCCCGGCCGGCCGCTGGATCGAGACGGTCCGCGGCGTCGGCTATCGGATGGCCGATGCCTGAGGACGGGACGCTGCTCGAGGAGCAAGGTGATGCGCGGCTGATCCGGGCGGTTCGCTGGCGCCTCGTGGCGTTCAGCGGCGGCTCGACGCTCCTCGTTCTCGTGGTCCTCGGGCTGGCCCTGTACCTGAGCGTCGCGACGTCGCTGGCGGCATCCTCGACGGCGGTGCTCGACGACCGCGCGGGGGAGCTCGCCGGCCTGATCCGCGGCGAGCCGCCGCAGCCCGGCGGTGCCGCGTTCGACTTCGCGTTCGGCGGCAACACCTTCGGGATCGCCGTCGATCCGACCGGCGTCGTCTACGGGCCGCGGCAGTTCTCGGTGCCCGCCGGCCTGCCGGACAGCACCGCGTTCTCGGCGGCGAAGGCGACCGGGCGCGATGTCCGCACGACCGTGGTCACGTTCCAACAGCTCGCCGGTCCGGGCGTGGGAACGAGAGCAGTCGCCGTGCCCGTGCGGCAGCTGACGGTGCCCGTGAACGCGGCGAACGGCCAGTGAGCCGTCCAGGTCATCCAGGACCGCTCGACCGAGGCGAAGACGCTCGACAACGTGGTCCTCGTCCTCGTTGCGGGTGGCCTCGTCGTGGTCCTCGTCGCCTCTGGCTTCGGCTGGATCTACGCGCGGCGGGCGCTCGTCCCGATCCGCGACTCGCTCGCGGCCCAACGGGACGCCCTGAGTCGGCAGCGCGAGTTCGCGGCGGATGCGAGCCACGAGCTCAGAACACCGCTGACCGTGATCCGAAGCTCGGTCGAAGACCTGCGGCGCCACTCCGACCAGCCCGTGGCGAATGTCGGCGAGGCGCTCGGCGACATCGATGCCGAGGTCAGTCACCTGACGTCGCTCGTCGACGACCTGCTGCTCCTCGCCCGCTCGGACTCCGGCGCAATCACGCTCGAGCGGATTCCCGTCCAGCTCGACGACGTCGCCGCCGAGGCGGCCGCGAGCCTGTCGGGTCCGGCCGCGGCCCGAGGGGTGCGTGTCGTGGTTGATCCTGAGCCAGCCGCCCTCCAGGGCGACCCTGCCCGCCTGCGCCAGCTCGTGACGATCATCGTCGACAACGCCATCCGGCACAGCCCATCCGGCGGCGAGGTCCGCGTCGGCGTCCGGGCGTTCGACGACGAAGCTGTCCTCACCGTCGCCGACCAGGGCTCGGGCATCAAGCCCGAGGATCTCGGCCACCTGTTCGACCGGTTCTGGCGGGCCGCGGGCGCGCCTGCCGGCGGGACGGGGCTCGGCCTCGCGATCGCCAAGTGGATCGCCGAACGCCATGGCGGCTCGATCGCCGCCGCCAATGCCGAATCCGGCGGCGCCGTCTTCACGGTTCATCTTCCTGCCCACGAGCCGGGCCCGAGCCAGCTGGAGCCCCGATGATCCGCCGAAGCCCCCTGACGATCGCCCTGGCGATCATCGTCCTCGCCGGCGCCGCCGGTGGGGCGTACGGCCTGTGGTACGTGTTCTTCCGACCCGCCGGGCCGCCACCGGTCAGCGTCTCGACCCCCGGTCCGTCGACGTCGAGCACCGCCGACCCGACCGCGACGACGGGCCCGGCCGCGAGCCTCGGCGACCTCGCCGGCACGTGGACCGTCGACAACGCGATCGGGTCGACCACCGACAACACCCAGACGTTCGTCGGCTATCGGGTCCAGGAGCAGCTCGCCGGCATCGGCGGCAACACCGCGGTCGGCCGCACGTCCGACGTCACCGGCTCGCTGACGCTCGAGGGGACGAAGGTCATCGCGGTCGAGATCACCGCCAACCTGACGAGTCTCCAGAGCGACGACCCGCTGCGTGACGGCCAGCTCGGACGGCAGGGCATCCAGACCGACCAGTTCCCGACGGCGACATTCAAGCTGACCCAGGCGATCGATCTTGGCAGCCTGCCGACCGAAGGCCAGGCCATCGCCGCGAGGGCGACCGGCGAGCTGACCCTCCACGGCGTCACGAAGGCGGTCCAGATCCCGCTCTCGGCGACGCTCGCGGGCGGGATCGTCACGGTGACCGGGTCGCTCGACATCCAGTTCGCCGACTACTCGATCGAGCCGCCGAGCTCGTTCAAGGTCCTCTCGATCGACGACCACGGTGTCATGGAGCTGCAGCTGCACCTCCGCCACGCCTCATAGCGACCCGCCTGCGCCGATGGTCCTGCGTGTTGTGGTGGGCTCGAGGGCGGTCGGGTGTCCTGGGGTGCGGTTCGGCCGTCACCCGGCCGCCATTCGATAGGCCCCAAGTACCGTTGCCCGGGTGGTGCGCGGGTGAGACAACGGCGCGAGAACTGGTCGGACCATGCCCCGACCTCGCGCCTCGTGGGGGAACCCAATGCCTGTCGCCCGCCGCTCAGTCGTCGCCGTGCTCGTCCTCGGCCTGCTCGCGCTCCTGGCGCCGGCCGGCAGCGCCGCGGCTTCGCCACGGGCCCTCGCGGGCACGCTCCGTCTGGCCCATGGTGACGACTACAGCGGTGGGACCGCCCACGGCAGCGGCGTGTGGAACTACAGCCTCGTCACTTCCGCCGGCACCTACCGCCTGGCGTTCTCGACGCCGAGCGGCAAGGGCCCCGATCAGTTTCTGAACGGCGCGCAGGTCAAGGTCCGAGGCAACCTCGTCGGGACCACGCTCGCCGTCGGCCAGGGTGCCGGCGACACCCAGCTAGTCACCCAGGTCGTGGCCGCGCCGACCTCGAAGAAGGTTGCGCTGCTGCTCGTGAACTTCGTCGGCAACACCGCCACGCCATGGACCCTCGCCCAGGCCCAGGGCGTCCTCTTCACGAACGCGAACAGTGTCGCCAACTACTTCGCCGAGGAGTCGTACGGCCAGCTGGCGCTGACCGGCGACGTGTACGGCTACTACACGATCAGCATCGACACGACCCAGTGCAACTACACCGACATCGGCACCAAGGCCAACGCCGCGGCGACGGCCGCCGGCGTGAACCTCGGGAGCTACACGAACATCCAGTACGCGTTCCCAAGCCTGCCCTGCGGCTGGTCGGGCCTGGCGTACATGCCCGGGACCCAGACGTGGCTGAACAACGCCCTGACCGTCGGCGTCTCGGCCCACGAGCTGAGCCACAACCTCGGCGTCCACCATGCGAGCACCGTCAACTGCGTCGAGAACGGCGTGCGGGTCGCGATGTCGGCCAACAGCGCCAACTGCACGTACTCCGAGTACGGCGATCCCTTCTCGGTGATGGGCAACGCCGGTGCCGCGCGTCACACCCACAGCCAGCAGCTCGCCACGCTCGGTTGGACCAGCGGCAACGCGCTCGTCACGGCGACCACCGGCGGGAACTACACGCTCGGCGCCGCCGAGGACCAGGCGTCGGCCGTCAAGGCGATCCGCGTCGCCCGCGGCGACGGGACGTACCTGTACCTCGAGCTGCGCGAGACGTGGGGGACCTTCGACAACTTCGGCGCCTCCGATCCCGTCGTGAACGGCGTGAGCGTCCGCTACGCCAGCGACTGGAACACGATCGTCCAGTCGAAGCTCATCGACACGACGCCGGCAACGTCGACCTGGAGCGATGCCGCCCTGTCGGTCGGCAGCTCGTTCTGGGATCCGGTGAGCGGCGTGACGGTCACGACGGTCTCGCTCGGCGGGGGCAGCGCGGTCGTGAATCTCACGTGGGGTCTGGATTCGGTCCCACCGACCCAGCCGGGCAACCTCGCGGCAAGCTCGATCGGCGCCACGACCGCCCGCCTGACCTGGACGGCCTCGACAGACAGCCGCGGCGTGACCGGCTACCGCGTGAGCCGCGATGGGACGGTCCTCGCGACCGTGACCGGGACGAGCTACGACGACAGCGGCCTCGTCGGCGGCACCACCTACCAGTACAGCGTCGTCGCCCTCGATGGTGCGGGCAACGCCTCGACCCCCGCCACGAGGTCGTGGACCCAGCCCGTTTCCGATACGACGAAGCCCTCGGCGCCGGCCACCCTGGCCGGGACATGGACCAAGTCCAAGACGACGCTCAACTGGGGCGCCGCGACGGACAACGTCGCCGTCGCCGGCTACCGGGTCTACCGCAACGGCGTCCTCGTGGCGAGCGTCAGCGCGAGCGTCCGGACGTGGAGCGAAGCGCACCAGCGAACCGCGGCGAGCTACTACGTCGTGGCCTACGACGCGGCCGGCAACGTCGGCGCTGCCTCGAACACGGTGAACGTCCCGAAGCGCTAGCGGGGGCCCGCGAGCGGGCGGAATAGGTCATCCGTACCAGTCGGTCTGGGATCGGCGGCTCCATATGCTCTCGGCGTGACGATCCGGCTCCGCGCCTTTCCGTCGCGGGATGGCGAGTTCGGGCGGTTCGCCCGGGCCGCGCTCGACGCCCTGGGCGGTCATCCCACGACCGAGGAGCTCCAGCGATCGCTCCGGGCCCGCTACCCGGCCGCGGTCGTCCGGGTCCAGAGCGACCTTGCCCGGCACGGCGGCGGCCCGACCATCTGGTACGCGCTCCGGACCTCGGTCCTCGGCGTGTCGCCGGTCGACGTCCGGCCGGCGGAAGCCTGGGCGATCCTCGACGACGACCGGCGGTTCGTGGAGGTGAGTCCGTCGCTGTCGGCGATCGTCGAGCTACCGGCGAAGGCCATGCTCGGCCATCGCGTCGAGGACTTCTCGAGCGAGGACGACCCGACGATCCGCGACGACATCGAGGAGCTGTGGGCCGAGTTCAGGCGGCTCGGATCGATCCGTTCGACGGTCCGCTTCAATTTCGACGACGGCCGCCCGCGGGAGCTGGAGTACCGGCTCGAGGCCCACGCCGACGGCCGTGGCCGGCACCGTTTGCTCGTCTGGGTGGTGCCACGGGCAGAGCTCTTGAAGTAACCGCCCGTTTCGCGTCATCAGCGCGTCATCGTCGTGAGCGATGGTCCGCGCGTGAGCATCATCGGCGATGCCGAGCGGTGGTTCGCGGCAACGCTCTACCCGAATCGGGTCGCCATCGCGATCGGGCTGATCGTCGCTGCGATCCTTCTGGTCGCTGTCGCGCGGCGCAGGGGCTGGTTCGCCGCGGCGCGGCGACATCCGCGCCGAACCGTGGCCTCGATCCTCCTCGTCGGCGCCGCCGCGGGTCCCGCGGCGTGGTACCTCGGCTCGCCGTTGTTCATTCGGACCTCGCTGGAGGAGCCTGCCCCGGTCGGTCCGCCGACGGCGTCTCTGGCCAGCCCCGCTGCTGGCACCGCCGCACCGACGCTCGTGGTCGTCGAGCCCGGCGCGAGCACCGGTCCCGCCGCGTCCGCGCCTCCGCGCCTCGCCGCGTCCCGGTCCGGCCGCTTCCATGGCGCCGACGAGTTCCACTTCGGGTCGGGCACGGCGACACTCACCCAGGTGGCGCCGGGCTCCTGGTCGGTGCGATTCGACGGGTTCTCGGTCCGCAACGGTCCCGATCTCTACGTCTACGTGTCGCCGAGCGCGATCGGCTACGTCGACGGGGTCATCGAGCTCGGCCCACTGAAGGCGACCGACGGCAGCTTCAACATGGCCGTGCCGGCGGGCGCCGACCCGAGCCGCGCGGCAAGCGTCGTGATCTGGTGCAAGCAGTTCTCGGTCCAGTTCGCGGTCGCGGTCCTCGGGAGCTGAACGCTCGGCGCTAGCATCGGCTGATGGCCGAGGAGCGTTGGGATGTCGTCATCGTCGGTGGGGGGTCGGCCGGCTGCGCCCTCGCCGCGAGGCTGACCGAGGACCCCGACACC
>JBKPRF010000203.1:0-6398 GCA_046734475.1 Chloroflexota bacterium | reverse complement strand
GGTCAGCCATTGCTGACGTGATGCCGCTGAGCCGTGGGTCCATGTCTCGGGGTTGATCTGTCCCTGGGTCTCCTGTTGGATCCGATCGTCGCCCACCGCCTCCGCGGCGTCCAGCGCGTCGGCCATCTGGGCGGCGGTCGGCTGCTCGAGCAGGCCGGTCGAGGCGGCGTGGTTGATCCAGACACCGGCGTAGCAGTCCGCCTGGAGCTCGGTCCGGACGGACTGGCTGCCGGCCCCCTGGCCGCCGCCGCCGGCGCTGAGCGCGCCGAGGAGGTCCTGGACGTGATGGCCGTACTCGTGGGCGACGACGTAGCCCTGGGCCAGCGGCCCGCCGGTCGCGCCGAGCTGCGTCCGGAGGTCGTCGAAGAACCCCAGATCGAGGTAGACGTGGCCGTCGTTCGGGCAGTAGAAGGGGCCGACCGCGGTCGTGGCCGTGCCGCAGCCGGTGTCGACCTGGTCGGTGAACAGCACCGTTGTCGCGGGCTGGTAGGTCTGGCCGGAGGCCTCGAAGGCGCTCTTCCAGTAGGCCTGGACGCTGTCGACGAAGCCCACGATCCGGCAGTCGTCGCGGGCGTTGGCGTCGGCGCCGGTCTTGCATTGCGCGAGCAGCGAGCTCTGGGCGCCGCCGTTGGCGTCGAAGACGTTGCCTGGCGTGCCGCCGAGGATGCCGCTGTTCAGGAGGATCAGCGCGAGCGTCAGGAGCAGGCCGAGGCCGCCGCCGCCGACGACGATCGGGGTGCCGCCCATCCGCGTGCCGCCCAGCCCGCCGAAGCCGCCGCCTCGGCCGCGGACGTCCTCGACCTGCGACGGATCGAGCTGGGAGTCGGGCCTGAAGGTCATCGATCGACCGCGATCAGCGGCGTGATTCCGCGCCGGCCACTTGGGCCGGATACTCGTCCGGGTGCTCGATGCGGTCGAGCTCGCGGGTGCGATCCATGATCGCGAAGGTGTCGGCGATCGAGCGGCCGTTCTCCTTCGCCGCGCGCTCGACGTCCTCCACCCGGATGTTCGACTCGCCCATCTCGCGATGGGCATCCATACAGCCGCAGGTCAGACACATGGCGAGGCTCCTTTCGAGAGCCTCCGATCCTCGCCGCCGCCGGGAGTCGGTCGAGCGACCGATCGAGCGGCTGGCGTTGCAAGGGCGCGTCGAGTGGGCGGTCAGGCCACGGTCGGGAGGCTGAACCAGAACGTGGTGCGATCGGGCTCCGAGCTCGCGCCGACGCGGCCACCGGCCGACTCGACAAGGCGCTTGACGATCGCCAGGCCGATCCCGGCGCCGCCCGCATCGCGACTGCGCGACTTCTCGACGCGGTAGAAGCGCTCCCAGACCCGCGCCAGGTCATCGGCCGGGATGCCCGGCCCGGAGTTCGTGATCCGGACGACCGCCGCCGCCGGCGAGTCCGTATCGGGACGGCGCGCCTCGACCCGCACTGAGCCGCCCGCCGGGGTGTAGCGCATCGCGTTCTGGAGGAGGTTCGACAGGACCTGCGCCAGCTCGTCGGCGCGGGTCAGGACGACGACGCCGTCATCGAGCTGGAGATCCACGGCAACCGAGCGCCGGGCGAACCCCGGGGCGACGAGGTCGACCGCCGTCCGGACGGCGCCCGCGAGGTCCAGCGCGACCGCCGCCGGCGGCGGCGACTCCGCGCCGACGAGGAGGTCCAGCGAGGCGGCGAGCCGGGTCAGGCGGTCGACCTCCTCGCGCAGCGAGTCGAAGGTGGCCGGATCTGGCGGCAGGACGCCGTCCCGGAGGGCCTCGAGATAGCCCTGCAGGTTCGTGAGCGGGGTCCGCAGCTCGTGCGACGCGTTGACGACGAACTCGCGCCGGATCTCGTCCTGCTCGGCGAGGCGGTCGACGAGCATGTTGTACGCGGACGCGAGGGCCTGGATCTCGGCGGGGCCGTCCTCCGGGACGTGCGTCCGGAGGTCACCCGCGGCGGTCTGCCCGGCCGTCGTGGCGAGCCGCTCGATCGGTCGCGCGATGCGGCGGGCGAGGATGGCCGCCAGCGCCAGCCCGGCGATGGCCCCGACGGCCGCGGCCAGCAGCACGATGCGGGCCACGCTCTGGTTGAACATCTCGCGGGCGTGATCGGTGGAATCTCCGGAGGCGACCATGAGAGCGGCGAAGGCGTCGCCTCCGACCCGCACGACACCGACCGCCACGATCGCCAGGGTGACACCGGCGACGACGAGTGCCGCAAGCGCGATTCGGGTCGAGATCCGGTCGAGCATCCGGCGGCTCACCGAACGACCGGCGAGGCAGCTCGATAGCCGACGGCGCGGACCGTGGCCACGTAGCGCGGGGCGGCCGCGTCGTCGCCGAGCTTCTCCCTGAGTCGCTTCACGTACACGTCGATCGCCCGATCGAAGGCATCGCTCTCGCCCTCGCCGTGGATCGCATCGAGCAGCTGGTCGCGGCTCAGCGTCCGGCCGTCGGCGTCGAGCAGCGTCCAGAGGAGCCGCCGCTCGAGCGCGCTGAGGAGCACCTCGCGGCCGGCGACCGTGACGCGGTCGCGGGTCCGGTCGATCTCCAGGTCGGCAGTTCGCAGGACGGTCGCGCCGTTGTCGGCCGACGTCGCCTCGGAGCGACGCAGGATCGACCGCACCCGGACGACGAGCTCGGCCGGTGAGAACGGCTTCGGCAGGTAGTCGTCGGCGCCCTCCGTCAGGCCGAGGATGCGGTCGGCCGTCGAGCCTTTCGCCGAGAGGACGAGAATCGGCGTGTCGCCCATCGCCCGGGCCCGCCGGATGACCGCGAGCCCGTCGACCTCGGGGAGCATCAGGTCGAGCACGACGAGGCGCGGCTCGTGGTCCTCGATCGCCTGGAGCGCCCCGCGGCCGTCGGCGGCCGTCACGACCGGATAGCGCTCGCGTTCGAGGTAGGTCCGGACGAGCGCGACGATCTTCGGATCGTCGTCGACGACGAGGATCGGCGCTTCGGGCCGGCTCATGACCATGATCATCGTGCCCGCGCACGGTGGCCGACAACCGTGACGCGTCCATGACCGCGCGTCATCGAGCGGACGTGTCTGTTCGCAATGCTCCCGCTCGTTCCCGTCGCGGACGGGATCCGAGCCGGCCGGCAGAGGCCGGCAGTGAGGAGGACTTCGAGTCCATGTTCCGTCGCGTTGCGGCCGCCGTCACGAGCGCGGCCCTGCTCCTGTCCGTCGCCGCCTCGACCGTCGCCGCCGGTGGCCCGCCGTCGCTCGCGTTCTACGTCGACGACGTCCGCTACCGCACCGTCGGCACGCCGACCGACTTCTTCGGCACGGGAGCCCCGGCCGACACGTACGACAAGATCTACGCCCTCGGCAACGGGCTCGCGAACGTCGCCGAGGCGAAGCCCGGTGACACCGACTTCAACGGCGGCCGCTGGGCGGTCTACCCGATCACCTGGAACATCACCCCCGTCCAGTACACGAACGATGCCCAGATCCTCGCTGCCGCCCTCGCCGGCGACATCTCGATCGCGTCGTCGCCGGTCAAGGAGTTCTTCTGCTCGGTGAGCCCCGTCCCGCCGAGCTGGAACAACTGATCCGGCCGCGCTCGCCGATCTCCGAAGGCCCGGGCCCGAGCCCGGGCCTTCGGCGTTTCTGCGCCTGCAAGGTGGTCCGGCCTACGCTCGGGACCATGGACAGCACGACGGCACCGACGCTGGAACCCGGTCGCGTGACGATGACGATGGCCGACGACGGCAGATCCGCGACGGCAACGGTCGACCTCGCGGCCCGCCCGGAACGGGTCTGGGAAGCGCTCGCATCCGACGAGATCACCGGTTGGTGGGTCCGACCCGGTGTCTTCGACACCCGCGAGTGGACCGGCGACGTCCGGCCCGAGGGCACCTGGCGCGGCTCCGGGATCTTCCGCGGCGAGCCGTACACGATCGAAGGCCAGTTCCTCGAGGTCGACCCGCCCCGCGCCCTCAGCCACACGTGGCACCCGGTCGGCGCGCCGATCGCTGCGACCTCGACCGTCAGCTATCTCCTGGAACCGCTCGACGGCGGCACCCGGGTGACGCTGACCCACGGCCCGTTCGCGTCGGCCGAGGCCACGGAAGGCAACGCCATCGGCTGGCAGACGAGCTTCGAGCGCCTCGCCGAGCTGCTCTCGGAGCGCTAGGCCGGCGGTCGATCCCGCGAGGCCCTTCGCCTATACTCCCGGCTCGCGCCGACATAGCTCAGCGGTAGAGCAGCTGTTTCGTAAACAGCAGGTCCTCGGTTCAAATCCGAGTGTCGGCTCCACCCGCCTCCCTGCTTGACGCTGGCTGCGCAGGAAGGAGCACCCGCCTTGTCCGTGGCCCGGGTCCAGTTCTTCTCGGTCTCGCTCGACGGCTTCGGGACCGGTGAAGGGCTGAGCCGCGATGAGCCGTTCGGGCACGCCGGCGAGCGGCAGCACGAGTGGATGTTCGTCACGCGCTGGTGGCATGAGCGAGACGGCGAGCCCGGCGGCAGTGGTGGCATCGACGACTCCTTCCTGCGCCTGCACGAGCCCGGGATCGGGGCCGAGATCATGGGTGCCCGCAAGTTCGGCTACCCGGGCTGGCACGAGGATCCTGACTGGCAGGGCTGGTGGGGGGACGAGCCGCCCTTCCATACGCCCGTCTTCGTGCTCACCCATCACCGGCGACCGTCGATCGCGATGGCCGGCGGCACGACGTTCCACTTCCTCGATGCGCCGCCGCACGAAGCGCTCGAAACGGCTCGGAATGCTGCGAACGGACAAGACGTGCGGATCGGTGGCGGTCCCACGACGATCCGGGAGTTCGTCGCGGCCGGGCTCGTCGACCACCTCCACGTGGTGGTGGTCCCGATCCTGCTCGGTCGAGGCGTTCGGCTGTGGGATGGGCTCGAGGGCATCGAGCAGGACTACGACATCGAGGCCACAGCCTCGCCGAGTGGCGTCACGCACCACTTCTTCACCCGCAAGGCTCCCGCCGCGAGCCCCTGACACACGGGCCACCTGGACAGCGCACTGCCGCTCGCCATGGTGAGATTCGCCAGGCACCGATGCTGACAAGCGCGACCGAGGACTTCAACCGCCGCCTCCTGCGGGCACGCGACGCGATGGACCGCGCCTACGCGGAGCCACTCGACGTCCGGGCTGTCGCCGCCGTCGCCCACGTCTCGCCGGCGCACTTCAGCCGGAGCTTCCGGAGCGTCTTCGGCGAGACGCCCCATCGCTACCTCCAGCGCCGCCGGGTCGAGCGTTCGATGTTCCTCCTGCGCGAGACCGATCGAAGCGTCACCGACGTCTGCTTCGATGTCGGGTTCACGAGCCTCGGCACGTTCAGCCGGACCTTTCACGCGATCGTCGGCGAGACGCCGTCGGTCTACCGGCTGGGGCACGGCCCGATCGTGGCGCCGCACTGCGTCCAACTGGCCGCGATGCGACCACGAGTCGGCGCCGACGAGCGGGATGCCGAGGCCGCCGAATCGAGCAGTTTTGGAGAAGCCACCACGGCGCTGGCGGCCGTAGGGTGAGGGCGTCCCCGATCGATCCCCAAGGAGCACCACCGAGATGATCACCCGCCTGAACGTCGCTTCGATCTACGTTCTGGACAAGGACGAGGCACTCGACTTCTACGTCAACAAGCTCGGCCTCGAGAAGGGCAACGACGTCCGCCAGGGCGACTACCGCTGGCTGACGGTCCGGGTCCCGGGCGGCAAGGACAGCGACGCCACCGAAGTCTCGCTCGAGCAGCCCGGCGCGCCGCTCCACGACGAGGCGACCGCGCAGCAGCTGCGCGACCTCATCACGAAGGGCGCCCTCGGTGGCCTCGTGTGGATCACCGATGACGCGCAGGCCCTGTACGAGGAGCTCAAGGCCCGCGGCGTCACCGACTTCACCCAGGAGCCGACCGAGCACTTCTACGGCGTCGACATGGGTATCCGGGATCCGTTCGGCAACCCGATCCGGATCCTGCAGCAGGGCAAGGCCCCGGCGAAGGCCGGCGCCTAGATCGCCCACACTGCCGAGAGGAGCACCACGATGCCGACCAAGTCCGCCACCAGGAGCCGCTACGCCAGCCGCAACGACGACAAGGTCTTCTCGGAGGCCGAGCGCGCCGCGGTAGCGGCGACCGCACGCGAGCGCAAGGCCGCCTCGGGCCGCAGCCCGGAACAGGAGCGGGCCGAAGGGCTCGCCGACCTCCGGGCGGCCCTCGCCAAGATGCCCGCCGATGACCGGGCGATGGGCGAGCGCCTCCACGAGATCGTGTCGAACGCCGTTCCGGCGCTCGTCCCGAAGACCTACTACGGGATGCCGGCCTACGCCACCGAGGGCAAGAACGGAAAGGTCATCTGCTTCTACAAGCCCAAGTCGAAGTTCACGGTCCGCTACTCGACCTTCGGCTTCCAGCCCGATGCCGGCCTCGACGACGGCGAGATGTGGGCGAC
>JBKPRF010000202.1:0-6394 GCA_046734475.1 Chloroflexota bacterium | reverse complement strand
GGGGGACGGCGCGGGCCGCTTACCAGCCGAACCCGGCGTCGTAGGTGACGCTCGCAAGGGTGGCCTGCCCGGTGGTGTTCGGGTGGAAGTAGTCCCAGGTGCTGACCTGCGACAGGGCGAACGGGTAGTTGAAGACGGCGTTGTCGTCGAAGTCGCAGTTCGGGCCGTACGCGGCGCAGGCCTGGGCGAGCTGGGTGTTGAAGTCGACCACCCGCTGCCGGACCCGGGTCCGGCGGTCGACGTCGGCCTGGGCGGTGGAGGTCGGGTTGGCGAGCATCGACTGGCAGACCGAGAACGTCCACCACACCGCCTGGGCCGCGAGGTTGTCGTGGAGGACGCTCCAGAGCTGGTAGACGTTCGGGATGCTCACCACGTAGATCAACGTCTTCGGTGACTTCGTCGTGATCGTGTTCATCGCGGTCGTGAACTGAGCTCGGAAGGTCGCCACGCTGGTCATAGCGGATTCGGACGAGGTGCAGACATCGTTGCCGCCCATCAGGATCGTGACGTAATCGACTCGCTGGCTCGCGGCGGTGGTGAGCTGACCGTTGAGGTCGATCATCTTCGCGCCGGATTTCGCGTCGTTGAAGGCCCGCCCGGAGATCAGCGGCTGGAGCGCGAGCAATCGCGTGTAGTGGCTGCGGACGGTGCTGTTCGTGCCGGTTGACCACGAGGCCGACGGGTTGTCGATGTACGGGAACCAGCCGGTGTTATACGCCCGGGTGATCGAGTCGCCGGTCGACGCCATGGATCGCGGCAGCGGCGTCGCGGCGCTGGCCGCGAGCGTGGTCGACGCGACCAGCAGCGCGGCGGCGGTGAAACCGATGAGGCGGCCAACGATCCTGCGCACGATGTCCTCCCTCGCTCGGCCCGACCCGGCTCAGACCCGCGACTTGGGCGGCCGGCCACCTCGACGGCCCGGGATCGCCGAACGGCTCAGGTAGATCGCACCGTTGCGAACTCCGAGCCTGACCGTGCTCCCGGACGCTTTGATCTGCTTCGCGATCGCGGCGCGAATCGTGACGAGTTTCTCACCTTCGTCGAGCTCGATCTTCTTGATCCATGACGCGGGTCCTGCGCCGAGCTCATTGAGGACCTTCTCGATCGCCTGCTCACGCTTGCGGATCGCGATCTGGCGCGGGCTCAGTGCCCGCGGCTTGCGCGGCTTTGGCGCGAGCTCCTCGGGTCTTGCATCTTTGACACGCACGATGGGGGCCTCCTCCGTTGCACGACTTCGACGCGCGTGCTGACGAATGGACCGCCAATGTTAAACGTCAGCCGATCACCTGACGCAGGGCAAACAACACGTTTGCCGGTCGTTCGGCGAGCCGGCGCATGTACCACGGATACCAGGCCTCGCCGTAGGCGATGAGATCGCGAACGAGATAGCCGTCGCGGGCCAGCCGGCGCTGCTGGTCCATCCGGATGCCGTACAGCATCTGGACCTCGAACGACGACTTCGGCAGGCCGAGCGCGACCGCGTGCTGCGCGACCTGCTCGATGAGCCGGACGTCGTGGGTCCCGAGCCCGATCCGGACGCGGGTCCCGGCCCGCATCGCCTCGAGCATGGCGACGGACAGGGCGGCGTAGTTGGCGTCGACGTCGTGGCGGCCCTGGTACGCGATCGATCCCGGCTCGGCGTAGGCGCCCTTGACGAGCCGGATCGCGGGGTCGATCGGGAGGAGCCGCTGGAGGTCGGCGGCCGTGCGCCGGAGATAGGCCTGGAGGCAGATGCCCGTATTCGGGTTCGAGGCCTTGAGCCGCTCGTAGAACGCGATCGTGCCCTCGGTGTAGGCGCTGCCCTCCATGTCGATCCAGAGCGTCTTGCCGTCCGCCGCGGCCCGCCCGGCGAGGGCCGTCGCGTGCTCGTACGTCCGGTCGACGTCGAGGTCGTAGCCGAGCTGCGTCAGCTTGACGCTGACCTCGCCATCGAGCCGGCGCTCGCGGATGTCGTCGATGAGCGCCGCGTAGTGGTCGGCGACCGCGTCGGCCTCGCCGATCGCCTCGAGGTTCTCGCCGAGGCGGGTGAACAGCGTCCCGATGCCCTCGACCTGGAACCCGACCGCCGCGCTGACCGCGCTGGCCACGTCCTCGCCGGGCATGAACCGGCGGATCGCCCGCTTCGAGAACCAGAGGCGCGGAATGCGCTGCTTGAGCCAGCGGTTGCGGGCCATCCAGAGCAGCAGCCTGCGCATCGCCGCTCAGGGTAGCGACGTACGATGCGAGCGATGGGCGGATCCAACGGCAGCGGTCGCCGGACGGCCGGGGCGGTCGTCATCGGCGGTGGCGCGATGGGCGCCAGCAGCGCGTATCACCTCGCCGCTGCGGGCGTCGAGGACGTGGTGCTGCTCGAGCGAGAGGCCGCTTTCGGGCTCGGCTCGACGGGCCGCTGCGCCGGCGGCTTCCGGCATCAGTTCTCGAGCGAGGTCAACGTCCGGCTCTCACTCGAGAGCGTCCGGATGATCCGGTCGTTCAGCGAGACGCACGGGCTGCCGCTCGACGTCCACGTCGACGGCTACCTGTTCCTCGTCCGCGATGACACGACGTGGACGGCCTACCAGGCCGACGCCGCGATGCAGCGCTCGCTCGGCGCCCGGGTCGAGCTCCTCGACGCCGACGCCTGCGCCGACCTCATCCCGGGGCTCGCGGTCGACGGGGTCATCGGGGCCACGTTCGGGCCGGACGACGGCATCGCCGATCCATCCGGGCTCACGAACGGCTACGCGATCGCGGCCCGCCGTGCCGGCGCGACCCTCCGACTGAACCAGCCCGTGCGCGCGATCCGGACGTCCGCCGACGGGAGCCGGGTCGTCGGGGTCGACACGGCCGACGGCCCGCTCGACGCGCCGCTCGTCGTCCTGGCCGCCGGCGTGTGGGGGCCGGCGCTCGCGGCGACCGCGGGCTTCGACCTGCCGGTGACCCCGGAGCCGCGGCAGCCCGTCGTGACGACGGCGTTCCCCGGCCGGCCGGATCGCCGGACGCTCGTGATCGACACCTCGAACATGTTCTTCTTCCACCGCGAGGGCGACGGGCTCCTCATGAGCGTCTCGCCGCGCGAGCCGAAGCGGACGTTCGAGACGGTCCCCGACGAGCGGTTCGTCGCCGAGGAAGTCCTGCCGTACGCGATCACCCTCCTGCCGGCCGTGGAACGCGCGTCGCTCGCGAGCACATGGGTCGGCCTGTACGAGATGTCGCCCGACCACGACGCGATCATCGGGCCGGTCGACGGGCTGGACGGCCTCCAGCTCGCGGCCGGGTTCAGCGGCCACGGCTTCCAGCACGCGCCGATCGTCGGCAAGATCCTCGCCGAGCTCGCCACCGGCGCCCCGCCGACCGTCGACGTCGCGCCGCTGCGGCTTGGTCGGTTCGTCGCCGGGGAGGCGCTCGTCGAGACCCACGTCGTCTGACCGGTGGCGCGATGCCCGCACCGTGCCCCGGTCGTCGCCGGCCGTCAGCCCGATTGGCCCCCGTCGGACGGAGCGGTCCTTGAGTGAGGCCAATGTCGAGCCCGGGTCGCCGCCCTTCGGGGCTCGACGCCGCGCGCGATACTGGCGGGGTGACCGACACCCCGATCGTACGTCCCGGGACGAGGACTGAGACCGACTCGATGGGTCCCGTCGAGGTGCCGGCCGACCACTACTGGGGCGCCCAGACGGAACGCTCGCTGCACCACTTCGCGATCTCCGATGACACGCTGCCGGTCGAGGTCGTCACGGCGTTCGGGCTCCTCAAGCGGGCGGCCGCCGAGGTGAACGCCGAGCTGGGCCTGATCACCGCCGAGAAGCGCGACCTGATCGTGCGGGTGGCCGACGAGATCGTCGCGGGCGACCTCGCCGGCGAGTTCCCGCTGCGGGTCTGGCAGACCGGGTCGGGCACCCAATCGAACATGAACGTCAACGAGGTCATCGCGGGCCGGGCCAACGAGCTCGCCACGGGGGCGAGAGGCGGCAAGCAGCCGATCCACCCGAACGACGACGTCAATCGCAGCCAGTCGAGCAACGACACGTTTCCGACGGCGCTGCACGTGGCCGTCGCGATGGCCCTCACGGAGCGGCTGATCCCGTCGGTCCGGGCGCTGCGCGATGCTCTTGACGCCAAGGCCGGCGAGTTCGACGACATCGTGAAGATTGGCCGGACCCATCTCCAGGATGCGGTCCCGTTGACGCTCGGCCAGGAGTTCAGCGGCTATGTCGCGCAGCTCGACGGCGACATCGGCCGGATCCACGCCACGCTGCCGGGCCTGTACGAGATCGCCCTCGGTGGCACGGCCGTCGGGACGGGCCTCAACAGCCACCCCGAGTTCGCGGACCGCGTCGCATCGCGGATCGCGACGCTCACCGGGCTGCCCTTCGTCTCGGCGCCGAACAAGTTCGCGGCACTCGCCGGCCAGGAGGCCACGGTCTTTGCCTCCGCGGCGCTGAAGACGCTCGCGACGAGCCTCATGAAGATCGCCAACGACATCCGCTGGCTCGGATCGGGGCCGCGGGCCGGCCTCGGCGAGCTCATCCTGCCCGAGAACGAGCCGGGCTCCTCGATCATGCCGGGCAAGGTGAACCCGACCCAGAGCGAGATGCTCACGATGGTCGCGGTCCAGGTCATGGGTTATGACACCGCGATCGGCATCGCCGGCTCCCAGGGTAACTTCGAGCTGAACGTGTTCAAGCCGGTCATCGCCCGCGACCTGCTGCATTCGATCGAGCTGCTCGCTGACGGCTGCCGGAGCTTCCGCGAGTTCTGCGTCGAGGGCCTCACCGCCGATCGGAAGCGCATCGCCGAGCACCTCGGCGAGTCGCTCATGCTCGTCACGGCCCTGACGCCGCGGATCGGCTACGACAAGGCGGCCGAGATCGCGAAGAAGGCCCACCACGAGGGCACGACGCTGCGCGAGAGCGCCGTTGCCCTCGGCTACCTGAGCGCGGAGGAATTCGACGCCGCGATCGACCCGGCGGCCATGACGAGGCCGTCCGCGACCTAGACCGCCGGGGCGGGCGTCACGGAGGCGAAACGAAGGCCGTCGAACGGCCCGATGATCACCCACACGCGCTGGACCGCACCCATCCTCGTCGCACTGCTCGTCGCCGCTTGCGGTGGGGCGACCGGTCCGGCCTCGACGGCTGAGCCGACCCCGACAGCGCAGGCATCGATCGGTCAGTCGCCGTCAGCCAGCGAGACCGGCCCGGCGCCGACGATCTGTCCATCCGCACTGCCGAGCGCCGTCAGCTCGGTCGCCGACCTCGCCGATCCATCCTGCTACGGCATGGCCGAGCTCACGATCGACGGTTGGCTCGCGGAGGCCGCGTTCGGGGTCGACGAAGGTCAGGTCGATCCGTCCTGGACGATCCCGTTGACCCGTCTCTACGCAGCACCGCCGACGGCGGCCGAATTCGCGCTCGACGACCTGTTCAGCACCGAGGGTGGCCGCTGGGGCCCGGCGGTCGTGTCTCCGCCCGCGAGTGGGGTCGATCTGTCGGGGCTCGGCCGCTGGGTCAGGGTCCACGGGCACTTCAACGATCCGGCTGCCTCCGCCTGCACCTCGAGCAGCCCGGACATCCAGCCCGCGGACCTGGGCTGCGAGCGCCTGTTCGTCGTGTCCGCCCTCGACGGTGTGCCGCATCCGAGCCCGGCCTGCCCGACGACGTCACCGATCTCGATGGCGACCTTCCTGGCCGCCGACGCACGATGCTTCCTCGGTCACAACGTCCGGATCGCAGCGTGGGAGGACAGATCCGAGGGCATCGGCGGCATGAACACGAACTACCCGTTCACGCACGCGGCCTTCCACGATACCGTCTCGCAGCTCGTGTCCGCCCCGATCGCCGCCGGAGCCGTGCAGCCGTGGATCTTCCCGTGGACGCTCGCCGGTTCGAAGGTCACGTTCGACAAGTCCGCGCTGAAGGTCACGGTCACCGGCCACTTCGGCGATCCGGCCTCGTCGACCTGCACGTCCGGGCCCTATCCGGACTGGACGTGGTCGCCACCAACGACCTGGGCCCAGCATCGCTGCGAGCGGCTCTTCGTGATCACTGGGGTCGCCCGACGGAACTGACGCGTCGGCCGCGGTAGCGACCCAGCCCGAGGGGGCCCGAGCTACTTCTTCTTGGGCGGCAGGCTGCGGGTGTAGTCGAGGGCCTTGGCGAGCCAGCCATCGAGGCTGGCGTTGCCCGCGACGACGTCCGGCGGAAGGACCACGTAGCGGCCCATCGCCTTGCCCGGCATGACCTCGAACTGGTGGCCCCCTGGCATGGCCAGGAGGGCCTCGCGATTCGCGTCGTCGACGTTGACCCACCAGTCGTCGGCGAACAGGCCCGTGGCCATGTTGCCGTTGATCCAGGCGCACTGGTAGCCGAACATGAGGCGCCGGGTGACATCCGGTGCGGCCTGCCGCTCGAGCGCC
>JBKPRF010000201.1:0-2016 GCA_046734475.1 Chloroflexota bacterium | reverse complement strand
ATCCACGAGTCACCGCCGACGATGACGCTGCCGCTGTGGCTGCTGGCGATCCCGTCGGCGGCGCTCGGGGCGATCCTGTCGTGGCCCGGCCCGCCTCTCGGCCCGCTCGCCGGGATCGTGGGCCGTCAGGGCCTCCTCGCGGGCTGGCTGGCGCCGGTCTTCGAGCACGCCGAGACGCTCCTGAACCGGACCGAGGCCTCGTTCGCCCTCGGCGGGATCGACGGCGTCCTCCTGCTCGTCAGCATCATCGTCGCGATCGCCGGCATGGTCGCCGCCTGGCGACTGTTCGGCGTCGAGCTCCGGCCATTCGTCGGCAGGCCCCATCCCGACGCGGTCAAGTCGCTGACCGCGCGGGTGCCGTTCCTCTACCGCGCGTCGGTCAACAAGTGGTGGTTCGACGACATCAACCACGTCGTCTTCATCGCGTTCGGCGGCTGGGTCGCGAGCGCCGCGGCGTGGTTCGACCGGAACATCGTCGACGGGATCGTGAACGGCATCGGGGCCGTGGTCCGCCGCAGCGGCGGCGGCCTGGCCCGGGTCCAGACCGGACGGGTCCAGAACTACGCGCTCGGCATCGCGATCGGGCTCATCGTCATGGCCGGCTCGTACTTCGTCATCGCGGCGCCGCACCCATGAGCTTCCTGAACGGCACCCCGATCCTCACCGAGATCACGTTCGCACCGCTCGTCGGCGCGATCGTCATCGGGCTGCTGCCCGCCCGCTATGCCCGGCCGCTGGCCCTCGCGACCGCGCTCGTGACGTGGGGCCTGTCGCTCCTCGCCGCCGCCGGGTTCTCGCCGACCGCGACGGGCTTCCAGTTCGGCGAGACCTACGCCTGGATCCCGGCGTTCGGGATCCAGTACAAGCTCGGCATCGACGGCCTGTCGCTGGCGCTCGTCGTCCTGACCACGACCCTGACCTGGATCAGCATCCTCGCGAGCTTCAAGCCGATCCAGGTCCGGATCAAGGAATACATGATCTCGTTCCTCATCCTCGAGGTCGGGATGACGGGCGTGTTCCTGGCCCTCGACACGTTCCTCTTCTACGTGTTCTGGGAGGTCGTGCTCGTCCCGATGTACCTGATCATCGGGATCTGGGGCGGGGCCAACCGGATCTACGCCACGATCAAGTTCGTCCTGTACACGCTCGTCGGCTCGCTGCTGATGCTCGTGGCGATCCTGGCCACGGCGTTCACCTACCAGGCCGCGAACGGCGGCAGCTGGACGGGGGCTTTCGACTTCGAGGTCCTGCGGACGTTCGCCGCGACGCAGGGCTTCGCCGACAACCTCCAGCTCCTCGCCTTCGCGGCGTTCTTCTTCGCCTTCGCGATCAAGGTCCCGATGTTCCCGTTCCACACGTGGCTGCCGGACGCCCACGTCGAGGCGCCGACCGCAGGCTCGGTGATCCTCGCCGGCGTCCTGCTGAAGCTCGGCGGCTACGGTCTGATCCGGTTCTGCCTCGGGCTGTACCCCGATGCGGCCCACACCTACGCGCCGCTGATCATCATCCTGAGCCTCATCGCGATCATCTACGGCGCGGTCGTGGCCCTCGTCCAGCCCGACCTCAAGAAGCTCGTGGCCTACTCGTCGGTCAGCCACATGGGGTTCGTGACCCTCGGCATCTTCGTGTTCCAGCAGCAGGCGATGCAGGGCGCGATCCTCCAGATGGTCAACCACGGCCTCATCACCGGGGCCCTGTTCCTGCTCGTCGGCGTCATCTACGAGCGGACCCACGACCGGACGATCGCGAAGATGGGCGGCCTCGCGGCGCTGACCCCGGTATGGGCCGCGATCTTCGGGTTCTTCGTCTTCGCCAGCGCCGGCCTGCCCGGCCTCTCGGGCTTCGTCGGCGAGTTCCTCACGCTCGTCGGGACCTTCCTCGCCAACCCGTGGGCCGCCGCGGTCGCGACCATCGTCATGGTCCTCGCGGCGGCGTACCTGCTGTGGATGTACCAACGGGTCATCTTCGGGGAGCCGTCGGCGTTCCTCACGAGTCTCGGCGACCACCTCACCGACA
>JBKPRF010000200.1:0-3887 GCA_046734475.1 Chloroflexota bacterium | reverse complement strand
GTCATCGGCGATGCGTTGAACCGTTTGATGATCGATCGCCATCCGGTTCCTTTCCTCACTCAGCATTCGCGAATGTCATGTGAGCTCATGGCCGAACGAGCTCGACAACATCGGCCCCGGCCGCCGGCGGATCACACCCGTTCGGAGCTTGGGGCACGTCAGAGACCGCAAGCATGTTGCCGTCTGTGTCCTGACCCAGGCGGCCGTGAAGGTTTCACATCCGGTGGCGACCTCAGCGCGACCGGACGTCTCGAACGTCACCGTCTCTCGGGCGGATGCCGGGCACGAATTGATCCGGGTCTCGGTCCAGCTTGTGCCGGCGATGTGTGTCACGCGCCAATTTGCGGCGCGGCATCACGAGACGACTTGGCTCCAACCTTTGGGGATGCGCCGACGATGACGGTCCGAAGCGACTCAGCGGTCCGCAACCGCTCTTCGTTGTTCCGCAGATAGCCCTCCATGTTCTGTCGGATCCGCTCCGCTGTCAGGTCTGGCGCGCCGTCGCGCCGATTGAGGTTGGCCATGATCCCGGCAAGCCATTCGAAATGCTCGGCAAGGCGCGGTTCGCCTCGCTCGGCGCGGGTCGTCTCCAGAAACGGCCGCAGTGTGAGCCACCAGCGGATGCAACTGTCGCCCATCGTCATGTAGAGCAGCTTCGCGTCGAAGTGCCCGAGGCGGACGAGCGCCGCGGTGTCTTCCCAGAAGTCCGTGATGTAGCTCGCGGCGCCGTACGGGACGTGCGTCGGATCGGTGCCAGCGCAGAGGGCCCGCAGAATCTCCACCTTCATCCGGAGCATCGCTTCCTCGACATCCTTCCGGCTGAGGTCGGTCAGTTGGGCGTAACCAGTGGCCGCTCGTTGGAGCTTCAGCTGGCGCCAGATCGCGACGAAGGTGATCGCGAGGACGAGGCCGCTGACGGCAGTCCAGAACCACTCCGACCCGGGCCCGATGAAGGCCATCCCCTCGGTATTGATGAGCCGCACGTCGCCCTCCCGCCATGATCCTGCTGGACGGCCCGACGGTAGGTCGAGCTCAGCCCAACAACAATGCCAAGCATCCTCGGTCGTGGTGACGCTACGCGAGCACGGGTCAGGCCCGGTCGAGGGCCCGAGTGAGGTCGTCGATGAGGTCGTCGGCGGATTCGATGCCGACCGACAGCCGGACCAGCGCGTCGGGGACCTCGAGCTTCGAGCCCGCCACGGAGGCGTGAGTCATCACGGCCGGCAGCTCGATGAGCGACTCGATGCCGCCGAGGGACTCGGCGAGGGTGAAGAGCCGCACCGTGTCGCACACGGTCCGGGCGCGAGCCGCGGCCGACCGGCCATCAAGCTCAGTCGGGATGAACGAGACCATCCCGCCGCCGGCGGTCATCTGGCGGGCCGCGATCGCCGCCTGCGGGTGGGCATGCCGGCCCTCGGCGAGGCCCGGGTAGCTGACCGAGGCGACATCGTCGCGGGCGGCGAGGAAGCGGGCGATTGCCTCGGCGTTGGCGACATGGCGCTCCATGCGGATCGCCAGGGTCCGGATCCCGCGCAGGGCCAGGAAGCAGTCGAACGGACCGGGCACGGCGCCCATCGAGTTCTGGAGGAACCGCAGCCGATCGGCGATCTCCGGATCGCGCGTGACCGCCACGCCGAGGACCGTGTCGCTGTGGCCGGCGAGGTACTTCGTGGCCGAGTGGAAGACGATGTCCGCGCCGAGATCGAGCGGCCGCTGGAGCGCCGGCGAGGCGAAGGTGTTGTCGACGACGATCCGCGGCCGGCCGCCATTCGGGAAGCGCTCCTTCAGGGTCGCCGCGGCGGCCGCGATGTCGATGACCTTCAGCAGCGGGTTCGTCGGCGTCTCGAACCACACGAGCCGGGTCCGCTCGGTCAGCGACTCCCAGAGCGCGTCCGGATCCCCGGCGAGGTCGGCGTAGCGGGTCTGGACCCCGCTCGGCTTCCGGACCCGCTCGAGGTACCGGAAGGTGCCACCGTAGACGTCGTCGCCGACCACGACGTCGTCGTCGGGCCCGGCGAAGTCGGCGATCGCCGCCGTGGTCGCGGAGCCCGACGCGAAGGCGATCCCCTCGCCGCCGCCCTCGAGCGCCGCGACCGCTCGCTCGAGCCGTTCCCGCGTCGGATTCTGGGTCCGGGCGTATTCATAGCCGTCGGTTGGCTCGCCCACAGCGACCTGGCGGTACGTCGAGGTCTGGTAGATGGGCGGCGAGACGGCGCCCGTGGCCTCGTCCGGTTCGGCGCCCGCGTGGACGGCGAGCGTCTCGAAGCGCAGGTCGTGCGCGGGGTGGGACGACTTCCTGGCGGGCATCGACCGCATGATGGCACGTCGATTTGGCGCAATCGAAGGACGACACGGGGCGTCGTCCCGGGCACAGTCCGGGTCGTGAGTGGATCGGCATCCCGGCCGCTGACCGTGGTCGAAGGGCTGCCCGCGCTCGTCGGCCGGCAGATCGCGATCGCTCTCGGGGAGGCCGAGGCCGCCGGCTGGCGGATCGTCGCCGGCTGGGCCGCCCCGCTGTCGGGTGAGCGGGTCGTGTGCTCCGGCACGATCCGGACACCCGATGACGCCCGGCGGGCGCTGCTGGCGGCGGTGTCGGGCGCCGGGCTCGTGGTGGCGGCGCGGACGGACCGCGAGACGCTCGATCGGTTCGTCGACGACCTCCGGCGGCTGGGCGCCGTCGATCACCGGCCGCAGGTCGCGCGCCGGCGTGCGGCGGCGACTCGAGCGGCCGCGTCGCGATTGGGAGGCCCCAGGCCGGGTTGATTTTCGGTCTCGGCGGCTGCCACGATGCAGGCCCATGCCGACGGCCCGCCCCCTCGTCGTCATCGAGGCGGCCAACCCCGATGCCGCCGCCCATCGACGGGCGGCACTCGACGCCGCGAGTCGTGACGGCTGGGAGCCGTGGGCCGGCTGGCTGCCGCCGCGCGGCCGCGTCGTGTGCCACGGCGAGATCGCGGCCGAAGGCGACGCGGTCGCCGCGCTGCGGGCGGTGATGGCCGGGGCCGGCATCGTGGCCGTCGTCAACGGTCGGCGCGAGACGATCGATCGGCTCATCGATGACCTGCGGCGGCTCGGGCCGGTCGATCACCGGACGGTGGATGTCGCCCCACCGCTCGCCCTCGATCCCGACCAGGTCGGCATCCTGCGATACCTGGCCGACGGCTGGACGCTCGGCGAGGCGGCCTCGGCGCTCCAGCTCTCGCGACGCACGGCCGATCGGCGCCTCGCCCAGGCGCGCGTCGCGCTGGGTGTCGAGCGGACCGCGGAGGCGATCGCCCGGGCCAAACGCCTGGGCCTGGTGACCTGAACCGGCTGCGCGTAGGGGATTGTGCTACCCTGCGGGCGCAAGTTTCGGCACCGCACCACGAAGGGCCTCAGCCATGCTCCTCTCCGAACGATTGCGGGTCTGGAAGACCGCCTACGACACGGTGAACCTGCCGGAGGGGATGACGACCCCGCCGGACGCGGTCAGCAAGTGGATCGTCATCACTCGGGCCGCGGTCTTCTCGATGACCGTGACGTCGGGCCTGATCGGCGGCCTCCTCGCGATCGGCGCGCAGCGCCAGTCGGGCGAGGTCGAGATCAACTGGGGCTACCTGCTCCTCGCGGTGTTCGGGCTCGTCGTCGCCCACGCCGCGAACAACATGATCAACGATTACTTCGACCTCGAGGGCGGGATCGACAGCGACGACTACGTCCGGGCCCAGTACGCCCCCCACCCCATCCTCTCGGGCTGGGTCACGAAGCGCCAGCTCGCGACCGCGATCCTCATCGCCAACGCGATCGACCTCGCCATCCTGCTGTTCTTCGTCTCGGTCCGCGGGCCGCTCGTCATCGCCTTCGCGGCCGGCGGCCTGTTCGTCTCGGTGTTCTACGTGGCGCCACCG
>JBKPRF010000199.1:0-7197 GCA_046734475.1 Chloroflexota bacterium | reverse complement strand
CCTCGACCTGCCCGAGTACCAGCTCGTGGCGACGCCCGACGATGGCCGGAAGCTCCTCGCCCGGTGGCGGGCGATCGGCCCGTTCTTCGACCAGGCGATAGCGAACCTCCGCGAGTCGCTGGCCGACGGCCGGGTCGCCGTGGCGATGCCGGTCGACCGCACGATCGACGAGCTCCGCCAGCTCGAGAGGCAGCCCGCCGAGGAGTGGAAGCTCGCGGCGCCGCTCGGCGCGCCACTCGAGGACTGGTCGGATGGCGCACGGGATGCGTTCCGGCGCGACCTGCTCGCGGTCGTGACCGACGTGGCCATCCCGGCATTCGGGCGCTACCGGGACGCCCTCGAGCGCGTCGTCCGGCCCGCGGCGCGGTCGAACGACGAGCCCGGCCTGTCGCACATCCCGGGCGGCGAGGCCGCGTATCGCGCGCTCATCCGCTACCACACGAGCCTCGACCTCGATCCCGCGGCCGTGCACCAGCAGGGTCTCGACGAGATCGCCCGGATCGACGCGGCGTTCGTCGAGCTCGGCGGCCGGGTCCTCGGCACCCGCGACCTGGCCTCGACCCTGGCCGCCCTGCGGGACGATCCGGCGCTCCATTTCTCGACGGCCGAGGAGGTCTTCGACACCGCGGTCCGCTCGCTCGACCGCGCCCGCGAGGCGATCCCGAGCTGGTTCGGCCGGCTGCCGAAGGCGGGCTGCGAGGTGGTCGCGGTGCCGGAGCACGCCCAGGCTCACCAGACGATCGCGTACTACCGCGAGCCGACGGTCGATGGCAGCCGGCCCGGCCGCTACTACATCAACCTCTACGAGCCGACGACGCGGCCGCGCTACGAGGCCGAGGTCCTGGCCTTCCACGAGTCGATCCCGGGCCATCACCTCCAGCTCGCGATCGCCCAGGAGCTCGAGGGCCTGCCGGGGTTCCAGCGGCTGCTCGGCTCGACGGCGTTCATCGAGGGCTGGGGCCTCTACACCGAGCGCCTGTCCGACGAGATGGGCCTGTACTCCGGCGACATCGACCGGTTCGGCATCCTGTCGTTCGACGCCTGGCGCGCCGGCCGGCTCGTGGTCGACACCGGGATCCACGCCCTCGGCTGGACGCGCCAGCAGGCGATCGACTACCTCCACGACCACTCCGCGCTCGGCGACAACAACATCGCCAATGAGGTCGATCGGTACATCACCGGGCCGGCCCAGGCCCTGGCCTACAAGACCGGCCAGCTCGAGATCCTCCGGCTGCGCGCCGCGGCGGAAGCGAAGCTCGGCGACCGGTTCGACATCAAGGCCTTCCACGACACCCTCCTGTCGAACGGCGCCGTGAGCCTGCCGACCCTCGGCCGGCTCGTCAACGCCTGGGTCGAGGAGCGCCTCGCGGGTTAGTCGATCGCCGAGGCCCGGCCGTGCGGCCGGCGCGCGGCCGCGGCCCGGATCCGGCGCTCGAGGTGCGGCATCGTCGCGACGAGGCGCTCGAACTCGTGGCGCTCGATCTTCAGCAGGGTGCAGTCGCTGACGCATGTCGCGGTCGCCGTCCGGGGCCCGCCCTCGAGCAGCGAGATCTCACCGAGGAAGCCGCCCGTCGACATCGACCGGACCGCGCTGCCGGAGCGCTCCACGTGGATCGTGCCGTCGGCGATGACGTAGAACGAGTCGCCCGGCTCCCCCTCGAGCATGAGGATGTGTCCCGCCGGCACGTCAACCTCGCGAGCGAGGACGCCGACGGCGTCGAGGCTCTGGCTGTCGAGGTCGGCGAAGAGCGGCACCGAGCGCAGCAGCGCGATCTTGTCCATCTGCGCCGCAGGATACGCGGCCCGGGGGCTAGGATCGTCGCCCGATGACGCGCGTCCGCGAGGCGCTTCGAACGACTGTCGCGTCCCTGCGTGAGGCCCTGGCCAACGACGGGGTCCGCCGCCTCGAGACCGGCTGGGCCCTGGGCATCGCCGCGGACTCGGGTCTGAGCGTCATCCTCCTCGTCGCCGCGTACCAGCGCGGCGGCGTCATCGGCACCGGCCTCCTCGGTGCGTCGCGGATGGTGCCCGCTGTGGTCGTCGCGATGCTCGCCGGAGCGTTGCTCCAGCGGGTCGGCGGCCGTCGGGTCCTGCTCGCGATCTCGGTCATCCGGACGCTGTCCGCGATCGCCGCCGCCGGCCTCATCGTCGGCGGCGCGCCGCTGCCGTGGCTCTACCTCGTCGCCGGGATCGTCGGCGCCGCCGGCGCTCCGGTCGTCCCGACGTCGGCGACGCTGATGCCGGCGGTCGCTCGGAGCCCGGCGGAGCTCGTCGCCGCGAACGTCGCCTGGGGCACCGGCGAGGGCGCCGGCGCGCTGGTCGGACCGTTCGTCGCCGGGCTGCTCCTCGCCGCGAACGAGCCGGCGCTGGCCGCCGCGGCCTCCGCGATCACGTTCGCGCTGACGGGCGCGGCCGTCGTCGGGCTCCGCTTCGAGCAGGCCGAGGACGGCGCGGCCGCACGGCCGAGGACGAGCCGCGATCTCCGGCTGCGGGAGGGCCTGGCCATCCTCCGCGAGCGAACGGTGGTCCGCTGGACGATGCTCGCGGTCTACGGCCAGGTCCTCACACGCGGGGTCCTGAACACGCTGACCGTCGTCGCGGCCATCGAGCTGCTGGGGATGGGCGAGGGTGGCGTCGGGTTGCTCGCGGCCGGGCTCGGTCTCGGCGGCCTGTTCGGCGCGGTGCTGGCCATGAGCGTCGTGCGGACCGACCGCCTCATCAGGGCGCAGGCGGGCTCCCTGGCCTGGTGGGGGACGCCGATCGCGGTCCTCGCCCTGGCGCCGGTTCCCGCGGTTGGCTTCGCCGCGATGGTTGCGATCGGCGTCGCGAATGCGCTCTTCGACGTGTCGGTCCACACGCTCCTCCAGCGTGCGTCGACGAACCGCGAGCGGCCGGCGGTGTTCTCGATCCTCGAGAGCGCGGTCGGGCTCGGTGCCCTGACCGGCAGCCTCCTGGGGCCGGTCCTCGTCGCCGTGTTCGAGGCACGCGCCGCGCTGGCCGTCACCGGCGCCCTCCTGCCCCTGCTGGCCGTCGTCGTCTACGGCCGGCTGGGCCGGATCGACCGGGTCACCGCCGTGGACGAGTCCCTCGTGCAGCTCCTTCGAGAGGTCGACGCCTTCCGCCTCCTGCCACTCACCGCGATCGAGCGAATCGCGGGCGGCGCGATCCCGGCCGAGTTCGCGGCGGGCATGGATCTCATGCGCGAGGGCGACCCGGGCGATCAGTTCTTCGTCATCGACAGCGGTGAGGTCGACATCACGGTGGGCGGCCGGACGGTCGATCGCCTCGGCCACGGCAGCGGCGTGGGCGAGATCGCGCTGCTGCGCAGCTCGCCCCGGACCGCGACCGTGACGGCGGCGAGTCACGTGCGCTGCTTCAGTGTCGACGGCCCGACCTTCCTCGCCGCGGTCTCCGGACCGGCAGCAGGTCCGGAAGCCGAGCGGATCGCCGCGACACGTCTCCTCCGCGACGACGTCGCCGCGCCGGGCGAGGTCGGCGTCTCGGCCTAGACTTTCGAGCGATGTCCGATCGCCCGCTCCCCTACGACCGGCCAACGGATGGCGCCAAGCGCCACTCGCACGCCCTGACCGACGGTCCCGACCGGGCCCCGGCCCGGGCGATGCTGAAGGCGGTCGGCTTCAGCGACGACGACCTGGCTCGGCCGCTCGTCGGCGTGGCCACGACGTGGATCGAGACGATGCCCTGCAACTTCAACCAGCGGCGGCTGGCAGAGTTCGTGAAGGAGGGCATCCGGGCCGGCGGCGGCACCCCGATGGAGTTCAACACGATCTCGGTCTCTGACGGCGTGTCGATGGGCACCGAGGGCATGAAGGCCTCGCTCGTGAGCCGCGAGGTCGTGGCCGACTCGATCGAGCTCGTCGTCCGCGGCCACCTGCTCGACGGGCTCGTGTGCCTCGTCGGCTGCGACAAGACGATCCCGGGCGCGGCGATGGCGATGGCCCGCCTCGATGTCCCGGGGCTGGTCCTCTACAACGGCACGATCTACCCCGGGACGTACAAGGGCCGCGACCTGACGATCGTGTCCGTGTTCGAGGCGGTCGGGGCCTACCGGGCCGGCAAGATCGATCTGCAGGAGCTCTACGACATCGAGAGTGCCGCCTGTCCCGGCGCCGGGGCCTGCGGCGGCCAGTTCACCGCGAACACGATGTCGATGGTCATGGAGTTCCTCGGCCTGTCGCCGGCGGGCCTGAACGGGATCCCGGCCGAGGACCCGGCGAAGGACGACGCCGCACGGAAAGCCGGAGAGCTGGCGATGACGCTCGTCCGCCACGACATCCGCCCGAGCCGGATCATGACCCGCAACGCGATCGAGAACGCGATCGCGTCGGTCGCCGCCACGGGCGGCTCGACGAACGGCGTGCTGCATCTCCTGGCGATCGCCCACGAGCTCGGGATCGAGCTCGGGATCGACGATTTCGACCGGATCGCCGAGCGAACCCCGATCGTCGCGGACCTGACCCCCGGCGGCCGCTACACCGCGGCGGACCTGTACGACGCGGGCGGGATCGCCCTCGTCATCCGCGAGCTGCTCAAGCGCGACCTCGTCCACGGCGACGAGCCGAACGTCGATGGCCGGACCCTGGCGAAGATCGGCGCGGACGCGAAGGAGACCGAGGGCCAGCAGGTCGTCGTCCCGATCGAGCGCCCGATCAAGCCGACCGGCGGCCTCGCGATCCTGCGCGGCTCACTCGCGCCCGACGGCTGCGTCGTGAAGCTCGCCGGCCACGAGCGGCTGTTGCATCGCGGTCCGGCCCGGGTCTTCGACTCGGAGACGGCCTGCTTCGAAGCGGTGAAGAACCGGCTCATCAAGCCGGGGGACGTCGTCGTGATCCGCTACGAGGGGCCGGTCGGCGGCCCCGGTATGCAGGAGATGCTCAGCGTCACCGCGGCACTCGTCGGCGAGGGGCTCGGTGAATCGGTGGCGCTGCTGACCGACGGCCGGTTCTCAGGCGGGACGCACGGCCTGATGATCGGCCACGTCGCCCCCGAGGCGGCCCTCGGCGGCCCGATCGCCCTGGTCGAGGAGACAGACGAGATCTCGATCGACGTGACCGCCCGGCGCCTCGATCTCCTGGTGGACGAGGCCGAGCTCGCGGCCCGGCGCGCGCGCTGGTCGCCGCCCGCGCCGCGCTACGCCGGCGGCGTGATGGCCAAGTACGCGGCCCTTGTGTCATCGGCCTCCGAGGGCGCGACGACGACGGGACGCGGGCTCGCGGCCGCCATGACCCGCCCCGCCAGCGGCGTCTCGGTCGTGTCCGTGCCGTCACCGATCACTGGCGGGTGAGCGCACCTGTGGCGGATCCGCGGCCGGACGCGAGCGCCGCAGCGGCTCCCGAGCCGCCGTTGCCCGCCGATCCGGCGGCGTACGACTCGCCGCGCTCCGAGCTGGCCCGGGCCCGCGGTCTCTCGGCGCCGTACATCGCCGGCGGTCGCGATCCCGATCCGGTGTCGGCCCGGCGCGAGGAGCGGTATTACCTCCGGATCCTCGTGGCGATGATCGTCGTGGTCGTCCTGGCCGGCTTCGTGCTCGGGTTCCTCGCAAGCGCGCTCGGCGGGTGATCCCGGAGACGGCGCATGCGCGCCTCCTCGAATCGCTCCGGGACCTGATCCGGATCCCGTCGGTCAACCCGCCGGACCCCGCGGGTCCGGAGCTCGCTGCGGCGGCGTACCTGCAGGACGCCCTCGCGGACAGCGGCATCCCGGCCACGGTCTACGAGCCGGTCGACGGCCGGGGCTCCGTCGTCGCCCGCCTCCGGGGCGATGGCACCGGCGGCGAGCCGCTCCTCCTGTGGGGCCACCACGATGTCGTCCCCGCGCCGCCCGACGGCTGGACCCACGAGCCGTTCCGGGCCGAGATCGCCGACGGCTACCTGTACGGCCGCGGCGCCGTCGACATGAAGAACCTCGTCGCGATGGAGCTCGAGGTCATGCGGCTCCTCGCGGACGAGACGCGGGCCGCCGGCGGTGACCCCGCCAGCGACCCCGTCCCGGGCCTTCGGCGCGACATCCTCTTCGCCTCCGTCGCGGACGAGGAGGCCGGCGGCCTCGCCGGCGCCTACTGGCTGGCGATGGAGCACCCGGAGCACCTCCAGGCCGCCGCGGCCATCAACGAGGCCGGCGGCGTCTCGGTCTGGCTCGGCGACCGGCGCCTCTACCCGATCCGGGTCGGCGAGAAGGGCTACGCCGTCTTCCGGCTGACGATCGGCGGGCCGGCCGGGCACGCGTCGATGCCGCGCGCCGACAGCGCGGTCCTTCGAGCGGCCGAAGCGATCACCCGCCTCGGGGCCCCGGGTCCGTTCCGCATGACGCCGGTCATGGAGGCGTTCTTCGACGGCGCCGCGGCGGCGGTCGACCCCGCGCGCGCCCGGCTGCTCTCGGCGCTGCGCGAATCGTCGGGCCGAGCCGCCGCGGTCGTCGCCGACCAGCTCTGCTCGCCGACGTACCTGCGAGTCGCCCAGGCGCTCGTGCGGGACACGATCTCGCCGACGATCGTCCACGCCGGGATCAAGTACAACGTCATCCCCGGGCAGGCCGTCATCGAGGTGGATTGCCGGCTCCTGCCGGGCACGACCGAGACCGACATGGAGGCGGAGCTCCGGCGGCGCCTCGGCCCCGAGCTCGAGGCGGTCACGACGCTCGAGCTGGTGATCACGGCCGATGCCGTGGTCGACACGTTCGACGGCGGGCTCTACTCGATCCTGGCCGACACGATCCGGGACCACGATCCCGAGGGCCTGCCGCTCCCGATCCTGTCGACCTTCGCGACGGACGCCAAGGCGCTCGCGCCGCTCGGTGTCCCGAGCTATGGCTTCTCACCCCTCAGGCAGCCTCCTGACGAGACCTACATGGATCGCTACCACGCGGTCGACGAGCGGGTCTCGCTCGAGGGACTCCGGTGGGGCCTGCCTGTCCTTTACGATGCGGTACGGAGGTTCTGCGGATGACGTTCTCTCGCCGCGCCGGGCTCGCCGGCGCGCTGGCCCTGCTCGCTCTCGCCGCGTTCGCCTCGGTGGCGGGCGCCGCGGGCGCGGCCGTGTCGATCGTCGGCAAGTCGTTCCAGCCGGCCGACCTCACGATCAACGTCGGCGACACCGTCACCTGGACGGTCACGCAGGCGATCGCGGATCCGCACTCGGTGACCTCGGGGACGCTCGGCGGCACCGACCAGGGCAAGGT
>JBKPRF010000198.1:0-3787 GCA_046734475.1 Chloroflexota bacterium | reverse complement strand
ACCCGGCGACGCATCACGTGATCAGTAACGCGAGCTGCACGACGAACTGCCTCGCGCCCGCGGCCAAGGTCGTCCACGACGCTGTCGGCATCGAGCGCGGCCTCATGAACACCATCCACAGCTACACGAACGACCAGCGGAGCCTCGACGTCGCCCATAAGGACCCCCGCCGGGCGCGTGCCGCGGGCCAGAACATCATCCCGACGACGACCGGCGCCGCGAAGGCCCTGGCGCTCGTGATCCCGGATCTCAAGGGCAAGTTCGACGGCTTCAGCCTGCGGGTCCCGACGCCGACCGTGAGCGTCGTCGACTTCACCGCCGACGTCCGTCGCGAGACGAGCGTGGAGGAGATCAACGAGGCCTTCCGGACGGCCGAGGCCGGACCGATGAAGGGCATCCTGGGAGTCTCCGACGAGCCGCTCGTGTCGTCCGACTTCCGCGGCGACTCGCGGTCCTCGATCGTCGACAGCGCGAGCACGATGGTCCTCGGCGGGACGATGGTGAAGGTCATCGCCTGGTACGACAACGAGTGGGGCTACTCCTGTCGCTGCGCCGACCTCCTGAAGCTGGTGGCCGCCAAGCTGCCCGCCGGCACCGCGGCCTGACCGGCGCATGGACAAGCTCACCGTCCGCGACGCCGACGTCACCGGCAAGCGTGTCTTCCTGCGGGTCGACTTCAACGTGCCGCTCCAGGACGGCAAGGTCACCGATGACTCCCGGATCCGGGCGGCGCTGCCGACCCTCGCCTACCTGCTGCAGCACGGCGCGCGGGTCATCCTGGCCAGCCATCTCGGCCGGCCCGACGGCAAGGTCCAGGACGGCCTCCGTTTGCGGCCGGTCGGGGAGCGGCTGTCGCAGCTCATCGGGCGAAACGTGCCGGTCACGGGCGACGCGCTCGGCATCGGGACGGTCGACGCCGTGAAGCGCCTCCGGAACGGCGAGGCCCTGCTCCTCGAGAACCTCCGGTTCCATGCCGAGGAGGAGAAGAACGACCCGGCGTTCGCGGCCCAGCTGGCCGAGTACGCCGAGCTGTACGTGAACGACGCGTTCGGCACGGCCCACCGGGCCCACGCGAGCACGGTCGGTGTCGCCGAGCTCCTGCCGGCCTACGCCGGGTTCCTCATGGAACGCGAGATCGAGATGCTCTCGAAGCTGATGGACAGCCCCGAGAAGCCGTTCGCGGCGATCGTCGGCGGAGCCAAGGTCTCGGGCAAGCTCAAGGTCCTCGATCACCTGCTCTCGAAGGTCGACGTCCTCGTCCTCGGCGGGGGGATGGCCAACACGTTCCTGCTCGCCCAGGGCAAGACGATCGGCAAGAGCCTCGCCGAGCACGACATGGTCGACGAGGCCCGCCGGGTCCTCGCCGAGGCCGAGAAGAAGAAGGTCAAGGTCGTCCTCCCGATCGACGTGATCGTCGCCAAGGAGGTCACCCGCGGCACCGAGTACAAGACGCTGATGGCCGAGAAGATCCCGGCCTCGTGGCACATCGTCGACATGGGCAAGGCGTCGCTCGAGGCGATGGAGGCCGCACTCGCCGACGCAAGGACGGTGTTCTGGAACGGCCCCCTCGGGGTCTTCGAGATCCCGTCGTTCGCTCATGGCACGAAGGCCATCGCGCGCTTCCTCGCGGATCGCGCCGACGCCGGCGCCACGGTCGTCGTCGGCGGCGGCGACTCGGTCGCGGCGATCCAGCAGCAGGGCCTGGCGTCGCGGTTCACCCACATCTCGACCGGTGGTGGCGCGTCGCTCGAGTTCCTCGAGGGTCGCGAGCTGCCGGGCGTCGCCGTCCTCCTGGATCGGCCGCAGCCGGCTGCGCCGGCAAAAGCCAAGCCGAAGGCCAAGGCAAAGCCGAAAGCCGCTGCCGCCGCCCGATGACGGCGACGGGCATCGCGGTCGTCACCGCGCGCGAGATCCTCGACTCGCGGGCCAATCCGACCGTCCAGGTCGACATCCGGCTCGAGGACGGCAGCTTTGGGACGGCCGCCGTGCCGTCGGGCGCCTCCACCGGCGCGAACGAGGCGGTCGAGCTGCGTGACGGCGACACGCGCCGCTACGGGGGCAAGGGCGTCCGTCGGGCGGTTGCCAACGTCGTCGATGTCATCGGCCCGGCGATCCTCGGGCGTGACGCCTCGGACCAGGCCGGGCTCGACGACGCGCTGGTGGCCCTGGACGGGACCGAGAACAAGGGCCGCCTGGGGGCGAACGCGATCCTCGGGGTCTCGCTCGCGGCCGCCCATGCCGCGGCGACCGCGCGCGCCGAGCCGCTCTATCGCTACCTCGGCGGCGACGGTGCCCGGACGCTACCCGTGCCGTTCTTCAACATCCTCAACGGCGGCAAGCACGCCCAGGACTCGACGGACTTCCAGGAGTTCATGGTGGCGCCGGTGGGCGTGCCGACCTACCACGACGCGCTGCGAGCCGGATCGGAGGTCTTCTGGGCGCTGCGCTCCATCCTCCACGAGGAGGGCCACTCCACCGGCCAGGGCGACGAGGGTGGCTTCGCACCGAGCCTTGGCTCGAACGAGGCCGCGGTCGAGATCATCGTCCGGGCGATCGAGCGCGCCGGCTATCGGCCCGGCGCCGACGTCGCGATCGCGCTGGACCCCGCGACGAGCTCCATCCTCGTCGAGGGCACCGGCCACGGCGACGTGACCGGCCAGTACCGGCTCGCCCGCGAGGGCGACCGGGTGCTCGACTCCGCAGGGCTCGTCGACCTGTGGGCCCGGTGGCTCGAGACGTACCCGATCGTCTCCATCGAGGACGGCCTCGCCGAGGATGACTGGGCCGGCTGGCGCGACCTCAACGCCCGCCTCGGCGATCGGGTCCAGCTCGTCGGCGACGACATCTTCGTGACGAATCCAACGTTCATCCAGCGGGGGATCGAGCAGGCCGCCGCGAATGCGGTCCTCATCAAGGTCAACCAGGTCGGGACGCTGACCGAGACGATCCGCGCGATCGAGCTGGCCCGGAGCGCGGGCTGGGCGGCGATGCTGAGCCACCGCTCGGGCGAGACCGAGGACACGACGATCGCCGACCTCGTCGTGGCGCTCGGGACCGGCCAGATCAAGGCCGGCGCCCCGTCCCGGTCCGAACGAACCGCGAAGTACAACCGGCTGCTCCGGATCGAGGAGGAGCTCGGAGCCGACGCGGTCTACGCGGGCCTCGGAGCGCTCGCCCGCGGGGCCGCGGGCGCGGCGCCTGAGGCGGCGCCCGACGTGGCTGCCCGGTGACGATCTCCCGCTCGGCCCTCGCCGGGATCGTCCCGCCGGAGCGTCGGACGGTCCTCGGCGGCCTCGTCGATCGTGGCGCCGTGACCGCGGCCTATGTCGGGCTCGGCGTGGCGGTCGTCGTCGCGATCAGCTTCCTGCTCATCATCCCGATCGAACCGATCTACTGGCTCCTCTCCCTGCCGGCGGGACTCCTCATCGGCTGGTACGCCGGGGTCCGCTCGGGGCGGGCCAGAGGTGAATGGCCGCGGTTCCTCGGCGATGCGCTGTTCGCGGGCGCGGTGACCGGCCTGACGCTCGCCGCGCTCCTGCTCGGCGTGAAGGCGCTCTTCTTCTATGCCGACAACGGCTACCCGACCTTCAACCAGACCGACCAGTCAGGCGCGGTGATCCCGCCGACCTGCCAGACCGGCGCCGATTGCGTCTACAAGCGCTACGCGGCGGACCAGGGTCCCGCCCTGGCCGCCGCCGGCGTCACCGACGCGGCATCGTTCCAGCGCGTCTTCTGGGACCAGGAGGTCAGTGTCGCGGCGACCCTCCTCGGCATCTCGCTCGGGGCG
>JBKPRF010000197.1:0-5190 GCA_046734475.1 Chloroflexota bacterium | reverse complement strand
GGCCGGGCTGGCTCGATGGGTTGGGCGTCGGTCCGAGGGGTACGGGTAACCCCGCCGGCTCCTGGCCGCCGGCCGCGGGCGGGCTGGAAAGCGGTGACGGGACGGCCGCCGCGACGGCATCGGGAAGCGTGGTGGGATCGGCCGCGCCGAGCACGTCGCGCGTCGCGGGAGCGACCGACGCGAGACCGGCCGGTGCGACTGCGGCGGCCAGCAGGACACCAACGACCAGGAGGCTTGCCAGCTCGCGCGCTCGCGCGACGGTCGTTCGGTTCATCCCCTCACTGCCCCGGTTGTGGCGCCGTGCCGATCGCAGCGTAGGACGACTCGCCTTGCAAACGCGATGCGCCGGATGACCCAATTTCGGTGGTGCGCAACTGCACCAAAGGGATCAGGACCGGATCAGGACAGAAAGGCTAGTGAAATTCGGGGTCGGGCCTCTGTAGCATCCGCGCAAGCGCCGGTCGCAGAGCGCGCCAGGCACACAGGCACCCCAGGCCGAGCCTGCGACGGGAGGAATGATGCGGTTCGATCCACGCGCCCGACGGCCTGCGCTCCTCTGCGCAGGCCTGTTCGCCGCTCTGCTGGCGATCAGCCCCCTGGCTGCCGGCGCGGTCGCGGCCGCGAGCACGAACTACGTCGCGAACTGCGCGGTCAACCTCCGCGCCTCGGCGTCCACCGGCGGCACGGTGGTCGACACGATCGCCGACGGCACCGTGGTCACCGCGACCGGCACCGTCTCGGGCGGCTCGTGGTCGGCGACCTGTGGCGGCAAGGACGTGGCCGGCTCGAGCTGGTACGTCATCACGGCCGTGAACGGCCTCAGCACCCAGTCGCACTACGGCGTCGCGGCGGTGTACGCCGCGACCGGCC
Organism: Chloroflexota bacterium; assembly: GCA_046734475.1. Lineage (GTDB taxonomy): Bacteria > Chloroflexota > Limnocylindria > Limnocylindrales > CSP1-4 > UBA5189. The sequence goes on along the minus strand of JBKPRF010000197.1, from coordinate 4,320 downwards.
TGTTCTCGCTGGCACCCGCGCCCCCGCCCCCGGGCTCGTATCTCGAGGGCATCGACGTCAGCCACTGGCAGGGCACGATCAACTGGGCCAGCGTGGCCGCCTACAAGAAGTTCGCGATCATCAAGGCCACGGAGTCGACCATCTACGTCGATTCGCAGTACGCCACGAATCACGCCAACGCCCGGGCCAACGGCGTCCGGACCGGTGCGTATCACTTCGCCCAGCCGTCGACGACAGCGGGCGACGCGGTGGCCGAGGCCGACTGGTTCACGTCGCACATGAACCTCACGACAGGCGACCTGAACCCCGCGCTCGATCTCGAGACGAGCAACGGCCTCGGTACCTCTGCGCTGCAGACCTGGGTGAAGACGTGGCTCGACCGCGTGTACGCGACGACCGGGATCCGGCCGATGGTCTACACGAGCCCGTCCTTCTGGCGGTCGTACATGGGCGACACGCGATCGATCGCGGACGCCGGCTACACGGTCCTGTGGATCGCCCACTGGGGGGTCACGAGCCCATCGGTCCCCGGCAGCAACTGGGGCGGCAAGGGCTGGACCTTCTGGCAGTACACGAGCGACGGCTCGGTGCCGGGGATCAGCGGCCGGGTCGACCTCGACCGGTTCAATGGGACCGACCTCACGAAGGTCACCTTCGGTGCCAACTTCAAGCTCTCCACCGACCCCAGCCAGAGCGTGAAGCAGGGGGCCACCGCGTCGTTCGCCGTCACGCTCGACCGGACGTGGTTCACCCTGCCGATCAGCCTCTCGGTGACCGGCGCGCCGGCCGGGACGACGGTCAACGTCGCGGCGACGACGACCGCTTCGTCGGCGACGCTCAGCGTGACGACCTCCAGGAGCGGCACGATCACGCCTGTGGGGACGTACCCCCTGACGATCACGGCAACAGCGAACGGCCTGACCCGGACCGCGACGGCATCGCTCGTCGTGACCGACGGGATCCTCCCGACCGGAACGGCGCCGGCATCACGCCTGTTCTCGATCTCGCAGCTCGGGACGGGTGTCCCCGGCCGGACGACCTGGACCGGCAGCGACGCCAGCGGGATCGCCGACTACACGCTCCAGTCGTCCCTCAACGGTGGGACGTGGACCTCTCTCGGCACGTCACCGTCGACGGCGACGTCGTGGGCCCAGCAGTGGGCGTTCAACAGCACGCTGCGCTTCCGTCTCCGGGCCACCGACGGCGCCGGCAACACGTCGGCCTGGCTCTACGGACCGACGTTCAAGCCGGTCATGAGCCAGGACACGAGCACGGCCGTGCACTACAGCTACTCGGCCTGGGGCAAGGCGACCTCGGTCTACGCCTCGGGCGGGACCCTGCACTACACCTCGAAATCCGGCGCGTACGCCTACCAGACGTTCAGCGGCTCGGGCATCGCGTGGGTCGCGTACAAGGGCCCGAACCGGGGCAAGGCCAGTGTCTACGTCGACGGGGTCTTCATCCAGACGGTCGACCTGTACTCGGCGACGTACTCGAACAAGGTCGTCGTCTTCACCCGGACGTGGAGCATCAACGGGACCCACACGATCAAGATCGTGAACCAGGCGACTGCGGGCCATCCCCGGATCGACCTCGACGGATTCGCCCGGGTCGTGCTGAGCTAGCGGCCTAGGTCGCCCGGAACAACGCTGTCCGCGGGCCGGTCCGCCTGTCCGGCTCGACCAGTCGGGTCAGCTCGTCTCGGGTCGTGCCCTCGGCGTCGGCCCGGACGTAGTCGAAGCCGCAGCGCGGGCACGGCCCGACGATGCGGAGCGCCACCCGCCGCCCATCGGCCTGCACGTGGTAGGCCTCGATGCCGTAGCGGATGTTGCCGATGGCGCGATCGATCGCCATGCGGCGGCCGTCCTCGAGGACGAGGAGCACAGGGTGCGGGTCATCGGGCCGGCCGAGCGACGCGGTCTCGACCCGCACGACGCGGTGATCGGCCACGTCAGTGCCGAACGACCTCCAGGGCCTCGCGCGACAGGCGATAGGCGCCGCCGACGTCGCCGAGCTCCGCGAGGATCTCGGACCACTCGGTCAGGACGTCGCCCTGCTGCTGGGGTCGCGCGTGTTCGCGTGCCAAGCCGGCGGCCGTCTCCATCCGCTGCGCGGCGACGGCGAGATCGCCTCGACGGCGGGCCACCCGCGCGTGGGTGAGCGCGGCGCTGATCGCCGCCTTGTGGTTCATCGTGTCGGTCGCAAGTGCGAGGGCGAGCGCGGCGGTTCGCTCGGCATCGTCGAGCTCGCCGGCCGCCAGCGCGATCTGGGCTTCGGTCTCGACGACGTGGGCGCGATCCCTCTCGTCGCCGATCGCGCGCAACCCGGTGTCGGCGAGCCCGGCGTGTTCGCGGGCCCTCGCCAGGGAGCCCATCGCCATGTACGTCAGGGCGAGGTCGTTCTCGAGGAGGGCGACCTCACGGTCGAGGAGGGCATCCCGGTAGCGCGCGATCGCCTGGTCCGCGACGCGAATCGCGGCTTCGAGGTCGCCGCGTTCGCGGTACGACGTCGCCAGGGTGACGAGGAATGCGCCCCTGCGGCGATCGTCGACGTCACCGACGCGGCTCCGGGCCTGCTCGAGATAGTCGAGGGCGCGCGCCTCCTCCCCGCGACGGTTCTCGATCCCGGCGAGGGCGATGAGCAGTCGGACCTCCCAGTGGGGCTCGACCTTGAGCCCGCCACGGACGCCGTCGAGGAGCGCGCGCATGACCGAAGCGGCCTCGGCCTCGTTGTCCTTCGCGATGAACGCGCCGCCGAGCCAATATCGGGCCATCGCCGCGTCCTCGGCCTGCCCGGCCGCGTCGAACGCGGCCGCCGACGAGGACGCCACGGCGATCGCCTCGTCCGGGCGCTCCAGCCGGACGAACGCCTCGGCAAGGCCGCGCTCGAGCTCGGCTCGGCGAATCGGCTGGACCTCGACGTCGAGGAGGATTTGGTAGGCATCGGCGGCCTTGAGCCAGTCACCGCTGGCGAGGAACAGGTCGGCCTCGATGCGGGACCACCTCGGCTCCTGCTCCCCGAGCAGCTCGTTGACGGGGAGATGGAGCTGCTCGGCGAGGAACGTCAGGGCCTCGATCGAGGGCTTCGAGATGCCGTGCTCCAGGGCGCTGATGAACGCCTTCGTGTATCGCCCGCCGGCGAGCTGAGTCTGGGTGAGCCCGGCTCGCTGCCGGGCGGCGAGGATCCGCCGTCCGACCTGCTGGGCGAGCTCCGGGTGATGGTCGTAGGTGCGGCGAACCGTTCTCGTACGCATGCCACGAGTCTACGCCCCGATCGCGGTGTGACAAGTCCCCTTTGACGCCGCGGCTGCCGCGAAATCCGCACGGAATCAACGATTACTTGACTCAGATCGTACCGGACCCATAGGATCGACGAGCTCCAGGCGCGCCTCCGGGCGACGGCGGGATAAGGAGGGATCCCGTGCGTCGTTCCACTCTCGGTGCTCGCGTTGCCCGTCTCCGCGTCCTCGCCAGCGCCTTCTTGCTCAGCGTGGTCCTCGCCGCCGCGACCGCGGCCGGCGTCCTCGCCGACGGAGGATCGAACCCTCTCCCGCATTAAGGTCCAGCTCAGACCGATCACGCCACGTCGAGACAGTTCCACACGCCGCGCCCGGGGCGCGCCGAAGCCCCGAGGAACCCCGAGGACGTGGCATGCGAACGGCCTTGCCCGATCCGCCGATCTACTGGCGGGGCAGGACGACGATCCGGCGGTTCGGCTCCTCGCCGATCGACTGCGTGGCGACGTCCGGGTTCTCCCGCAGGGCGAGATGGATCCAGCGGCGCTCCAGGGCCGGCATCGGCTCGAGCTGGAGCATCTTGCCGGTCTCGACGACCCGCTGGGCCGCGCGATCCGCGATTTCGCGGAGCTGCCGTTCACGCCGGCCGCGGTAGTCCTCGACGTCGACCAGGACGCGAGTCCAGGCACCCATCTCACGCGAGAGCATGAGGTTCACGAGGTGCTGGAGGGCAGAGAGACGCTCGCCCTTCCGGCCGATGAGGGCGCCGAGCGCCTCGCGCTCCTCGCCATCGCCGAGGACGTTGAGGCGGCTGGTCTCGCCCACCTCGAGCTCCACGCGAACGGCGAACCCCATGTGCGCGAGCAGCTTCTCGAGGATGACCTTGCCGGCCGCGAGCGCCTCTGGCGAGGCCTCGGCGGCTTCGAGCTCGGCGCGTTCGGCGGCGACGGACCCGCGGGCCGCAGCCACCTCGGCCGCCTCGCCTTCGGTCAGGTCGCCGGCGGGACGCGACGGCCGACCCTCGAAGCGGCGACCGCCTCGGTCGTCACGGCGGGGCCCGCGATCGTCGCGGCGCGGGCCGCGGT
>JBKPRF010000196.1:0-4418 GCA_046734475.1 Chloroflexota bacterium | reverse complement strand
GCCTTGGTGAGCTTGATCGTGACGTCCTCGGCGGCCGTCCCCGACGATGCCCCGCCGGTCTGCGTCTTGCCGGCCCGTTTCTGCGTGAGGTCGGCGATCAAGGGCTGGTCCAGATTGGCCTGCGCCTTGGAATGACCTTCGTCTTCCTCCTCGCACGTCTTGAGCAGGATGAACTTGCCCGGGAGCAGCGTGTGGCTCAGACAGACGTTGCCATCGACTCGCCCGCCCAGCGACGTCCCCGGATCCGCCGCACCAGCACCGCCGGCGCTCAGGACCGTGGCGGCCAGCGCGAAGATCGATCCGCCGGAAAGCAGGCGTCGGACCATGACGAACTCCCTCCCCAACCCCCGCCCTCGCCTGTGCGACCCGGACCGATCGTACCTTGCCGGCCCGCGGAAATCCGGGCCAGATGCCGGTCGTCCGCAGGAATTCAGTCGCGGCCGCTCCGGAGCGCTCGGCCGGGCGTCGCCGCGGTGGTGATGACGCCCTCGACGACCGGCGTCCCGTTCACGAGCACCGTGTCGATCCCGCAGGCGAGCTCGCGCGGGTTGTCGTAGGTCGCGTCGGACCGGACGGCGAGCGGGTTGAACACGACGACGTCGGCGGCCAGGCCGTCGGCGAGCCGGCCCCGGGTCCGCAGGCCGAGCCGGTCGGCCGGCTTCGACGTCATCTTCGCGATCGCCTCCTCGAGGCCGAGGATGCCCTCGTCGCGGACGAACTGGCCGAGGATCCGGGGGTACGAGCCGTAGGTTCGCGGGCTCGGCTTCTCCCCGACGAACGTCGAGTCGGTGCCGACCATCGCCTGGTCGTGCCGGTAGAAGCGCCGGATGCCATCGGTATGCGGGCCTGGCGTGACCTGGTTGATCCGGAGGCCCTCGGCCAGGAGCAGGTCGCACAGCACGTCGACGATGTCGCCGTCGAGCTCGCGCGCCACGTCGCCCAGGGTCCGCGCCTCCCAGCGAACGTTCTCGGGTCGGGCGAAGTAGCCGAGCCGGATGTCGGCGAGGCCGCCCTTGCCCGCGTACAGCTGGCCGCGCTGCTCGAGCTCGTCACGGATTCGATCGCGCACGACGCGGTCGGCGAGACGCTCCTTCGTCGGTCCGGGACCGCCGGCCTGGACCCACGTCGGGATGGTGATGAGCAGCCGCGTGCTCGCCCACTCGTAGGGATACGCGTCGAAGGTCACATCGAGGCCTTCCGACCGGGCCTCGTCGACCAGGGCCAGCATCTCCTCGGGCGTCCCCGGGAACGTGGTCCGGTGGTAGAAGTGGGTGATGTGGGCCGGCGACTCGCCCTGGCGGCCGATGTCGATCGCCTCCCGGAACGGGTCGAGGAAGCGGTCGCCGAGCGCGTAGCGCACATGCGTGTGGTAGAACCCGCCGTGCTTCGCGGCCTCGTTCGCGAGCGCCGCCAGCTCCCCCGTCGACGCGTAGGCGCCGGGCGGGTAGTCGAGGCCCGACGAGAGCCCGAACGCGCCCTCGGCCATCGCCTCCGCGAGCATCGATCGCATCGAGCGGATCGCCGCCTCGTCGGCCGGGACGTCATCCCAGCCGAGCGCCGCCAGCCGGAGCGCGGAGTTGCCGACGACGAACGCGATGTTGGGCCCGACGCCGCTGTCGAACCGCCGCAGGTACGACTCGACCGAGTCCCAGTCGTACGCGATCTCGGGATGACCGTCGAGGCCGGCGTTCATCTCGACGAGCGCCGCGAGCTGCGCCGGATCGTGGATCGGCGCGTACGACAGCCCGTCGATCCCGATCACCTCGGTCGTGACGCCCTGGCGGACCTTCGGCTCGTGGACCGGGTCCGCCAGGATCATCAGGCCCGAGTGGCTGTGGAGGTCGATGAAGCCCGGCGCGACGATCTTGTCCGTCGCGTCGATGACCCGACCGGCTGTCTCGCTGGCCGCCGCGATCGCCGCCGGATCCCGCAGGACCCGCAGTGTCGGCTCGGCGCCGCCATCGCGCTCGATGCCGACCGCGCCCGCGAAGCGAGGCGCACCCGTCCCGTCGACGATCGTGCCGCCGGCGATCAGCAGGTCGAGCGGTCGCACGCCCAGATGCTAGCGTTCCGGCCGTGATCCCCGAGCTGCCGGCGAGCCCGCCATTCACGCTGCGCGGGACCGTCCTCACGCCCCTCGGCGACGGCGCGACACGCCACCTCGCCGACGGCATCGTCGAGGTCGATGAGCACGGTCGGATCACCGCGGTCCGGGACGCCGTGGGCGGCGAGCCGGGCGCGCTCGACCTGCGGCCGTTCGTGCTCCTGCCGGGCATGGTCGACCTGCACGCCCACCTGCCGCAGCTGCCGAATGCGGGGCTCGGCGCCGGCCTCGATCTCCTGACCTGGCTCGAGCGGTACATCTTCCCGCTCGAGCGGCGCTGGGAGGACCCGGATTACGCTCAGGCGCTGAGCAGCGCGGCATTCAGGGCTTTTGCCGCCGCCGGGACCACGACGGTCCTCGCCTACGGGGCGGTGTACAAGGCGGCCCTCGACGCGGCGTTCGAAGCGGCCCACGGTCACGGCATCCGGGCGATCCTCGGCAAGGTGATGATGGATCGGATCACGTACGACGAGACCATCGACCCGGCCACGATCCTCGAGCGCTCGGTCCGGGAGTCAGAAGCGCTTGCGGCTCGCTGGCACGGCGCCGACGATGGGCGGCTCGGCTACGCCGTCACCCCGCGCTTCGCGGTCTCCTGCACGGCCGAGATGCTCGCGCAATCGGCTGCGCTCGCGAGCCGGACCGGCGCCTGGTGGCAGACCCATGTCTCGGAGGACCCGAACGAGGTCGCCGAGGTCGCTCGGCTGTTCCCGGGAACCCGCGACTACGTCGACGTCTACGACCGGGCCGGCGGCCTCGGGCCGCGGACGATCCTCGCCCACGCGGTCCATCTCTCGGACCGCGAGCTCGCGCGCCTCGTCGAAACCGACACCCGGATCGCGCACTGCCCGGCCTCGAACCTGTTCCTCGCCTCGGGCGTGATGCCGCTCTCGCGCTACCTCGAGGCCGGCCTCAGGATCGGGCTCGGCTCGGACGTCGCCGGCGGGCCGGACGCCTCGATCTTCTCGGTCATGCGGGTCGGGGCCTACGTCCAGACGGTCCGCCGCGTCGTGCTCGACGATGCACTGCCGACGCTGTCGCCACTCGACTGGCTGCGGATGGGCACCCTGTCCGGCGCGCGGGCGCTCGGCCTGGACGACCGCATCGGGAGCCTCGAGCCGGGCAAGGAGGCCGACGTCATCGCGGTCGATCCGCGGTACTGCGAGGCGCTCCGCGATCTGCCCTACGACCCCGCCGAGATCGAGCCCGCCGACGTCATGAGCCGCCTGATCTTCCGCTCACACCCCGACATGGTCCGCGGCGCGTGGGTCCGCGGCAGGCTCCTCGAGGGTCCCGCGAGCTAGGCGACCCGGCCGACCGCCGGGCCGGGCCTACTTCCGCTTCGTGCGGAACTGGTTCAGGTGGGTGGTCCAGTCCGACGAGCCGCTGGCGTTCGTGGCGCAGCTGCCGTGCCAGCCGCAGACGCAGGTGATCGTCTGGTCGCGGTGCTTGTACTCGTCGATGACGTGACGGAGCGGCTCGGGCTCGCCGTTGCGAGCTGCGGGACGGGTCAGCGAGAGCGGTCGGCCGTTCACGGACACTCCTGGGCACTGAGATTCCGCGTCGGGGGGCACGCGGCGGGACCACGGGGGTTGGGACCGACAATTCTGCCCGATTCGGCGGGATTCCGCCGGGCGGCCGTCCGGCCGAGCGGCTAGAGCACCCGCCCCGGGTTGAGGATCCCCAGCGGGTCGAGGGCGGTCTTGATCGCGCGCATGACGTCGACGGCCGCCTCGCCGCGCTGGATCGGCAGCCACTCCCTACGGGCGGCGCCGATGCCGTGCTCGGCGGTGACGGTGCCGCCCATGGCCAGGGCCGCCCGGAAGATGTCGTCACGGACGGCGTGGGTGAGCTCGGCCGCGGCGGGATCGTCGCGGTCGAAGATGAGGTTCGGGTGGAGGTTGCCGTCGCCGGCGTGGCCGAACGTCGCGACGCGGACCTTGTGCGCGGCGGCAATCCGCTCGATCGCCCGGAGGAGCTCGGGCACGCGCGCCCTGGGCACACCCACGTCCTCCATGCGGACGGTGCCCTGGCGCTCGAGGGCCCGCAACGCCAGCCGCCGCGCCTGGCGCAGCCAGTCGGCCTCCTGGGCGTCGGCCGCCCGGACGATCGATGTGGCGCCGGCCTCGCGACAGGCGGCCTCGGCTCGATCGAGCTCCTCGGTCGCGGCGGCGCCGGGTGCGTCCGACTCGACCATCAGCATCGACGCCGCGCCCCGATCCAGCCCGAGCTGGTTGGCGTCGTCGACGGCCACGATCGTCTCGTGGTCGAGCAGCTCGAGCGTCACCGGGACGAGCCCGCCGCGGGTCATTGC
>JBKPRF010000195.1:0-3826 GCA_046734475.1 Chloroflexota bacterium | reverse complement strand
CCTCGACGCCGGCGGCACCGTCCGCGGCGCCGGGCTCGTCACCCGGCGCGAGCCCCGCGGCGACCGCGGTCAACGGGGTCCAGCAGTGGGCGGCGAGCCCCGCGATCAAGCTGCCGGCAAAGCGCACCGGCGCCGCGACGTTCTCGTCGAACGGCTCCCTCTATCTCGTCGGTGGCTCCGACGGCTCGTCGCCGCAGACCCAGGTCTACTGGGCCGTGCCCGACTCCGTCGGCGGCCTGCCGAATCAGTGGCAGCACCTCGACGTCACTGACCTGCCTGCGGGCGGCCTGCAGGGCGGCGCCGCGGTCGTCGCGGGGGCGACCGCCGTCGTCATCGGCGGCCAGACCTCCGGTGGCCTCGTGACGTCCGCGCTCCGCGCGAGCCTCGCCCCGATCGCCCCCTTCTTCCAGGCGGGCCCGGTCGGCGTCGTCGTGCCGGCGCTCCAGTTCCCGGGCGAGATCGGCCAGCAGCTGGGCTACCTCGCCGCCGCCGGCGCGGCCACGGTGAACTTCTTCATCTTCGTGGCGCTCGGCTGGGCGTTCAACCACAAGCCCGTCGTGCGGGCGTGGTGGGAGCGCCGACGCAATCGCCGGAGGCGGGCCGCCTAGCTCGCCTCGGCCCGGGCCGCCTAGCTCGCCTCGCCTGGGCCTCGGCCGAGCCGCGGGATCCGGATCCCCAGCGGCAGCGGCTCGGTTGATCCCTCGGTCCAGCGGTCGATGGCGATCAAGCGCTCCGCGATCCGCGAGGCGAGCTCTCCGACATCCAATCCGAGCACCTCACCGCTCGCCTCGGCGCCCGGCGCCAGCAAGTGCTCGCGCGCCCCCCGCAGGTTCTTGCCGACGCCCGCGGGATTGCCGCGGGCCGCATGGACGAACGCCGCCGCGAGCTTGATCAGGCCCTGCATGACGGCGCGCTCGCCGACGTCGTCGGTGCCCATCCAGGCCGGCTCGAGCAGCTCGTGGGCGAGGAAGAAGTCGCCGCGGTCATAGGCCGCGAGGCCCTGGGCGAGGGCGAGCCGCCGTTCCTCCGTCGGGAGCGGCCGGTAGGCCTTGGCCCGGCCGCCTGCCTGGATGACGGTGCGTCTTTCGGCGGCCACAGGCCGGCGATCGACGATCAGGCGGCGGGTCGGCCCGAGCCGCTGCCGGTCGGCAGCTCGGTCAGCGGGCGGCGCTCGGAGAAGCCCTCGTCGAGGCGATGCCAGTGGCCGACCTCCGATTCGCCAAGCCGCCAGCACAGCCAGATATGGCGCCCGGTCATGAGCGCCGGGAAGTCGATGAGCCCGGTCGAGATGTCGCGGAGGGTGATGTCGAGATCGACGAGTCGGGCGACGCCGGCCTGCATCTGATCGATGAGCCCCTGCATCTTGAGGCGGATGAGGCGCAGCTCCTCGGCGGCCTCGTCGGTCCCGGGCTCGCCGTCCTCGGGCGTCGCCGCGAGCGCCTGGTCCCGGAGGTCGATCAGCTCCACCCGCTGGTCGCGCAGGGAGGTCAGGATCCGGTCCAGCTCGGGCAGCGCGGCGTTCGCCTCGTCGATGGCGTAGTAGCGGCTCACCCGCTGATTCTACGGCCACCTATGATCTGGGCCTACGCAGCGGAGGGCCGGCGCGTGAAAGTTGCCGAGCGAATGCGCTCGATCGGCACGGAGACGGCCTTCGAGGCCGCCGCCCGCGCGAGGGCGCTGGAGGCCACGGGCCGGTCGGTCATCCACCTCGAGATCGGCGAGCCGGACTTCGACACGCCGGCGAACGTCCGGGAAGCGGCGAAGCGCGCGCTCGATTCCGGCGCCACCCACTACCCGCCGTTCGCCGGAATCCCGGACCTGAGGGCCGCGATCGCGGAGGACGCCGCAGCGCGCAAGGGCTTTCCGGTCGACCCGTCGCAGGTCTTCGTGACCGTCGGTGGCAAGGGCGTCATGGTCTACGCGATCATCGCGATCGCCGATCACGGGGACGAGGTCATCGTCCCGGATCCGGGCTACCCGATCTACGACTCGATCACCCGGTTCATCGGCGCAACGTCCGTCCCGATCCCGATCCGGATGGAGCACGAGTTCCGGCTCGACGTCGACGAGCTCGCGTCGCTCATCACGCCCCGGACGAAGCTGGTCGTGATCAACTCGCCGGCCAATCCGACCGGCGGCGTCCTGACCCGGAGCGACCTCGAGCGGATCGCCGAGCTGGCGATCGAGCACGACCTCGTCGTCCTCTCGGACGAGATCTACGGCCGGATCCTCTATGACGGCGCCGAGCACGTCTCGATCGCCAGCCTGCCGGGGATGGCCGAGCGGACCGTCGTCCTCGACGGTTTCTCGAAGACCTACGCGATGACCGGCTGGCGGCTCGGCTACGCGATCGTCCCGCCGTGGCTCGCCCAGGCCTACGGCACGCTGATCATCAACACGATCAGCGGCGCCACGAACTTCGCCCAGGTCGGGGCCGTCGAAGCGCTGCGCGGCCCCCAGGACGAGGTCGACGCGATGGTCGCCGAGTTCCGTGCCCGGCGGGACCTCGTCGTCGACGGCCTCAACGCGATCCCGGGCATCCGCTGCCTGCGGCCCAACGGTGCGTTCTACGTGTTCCCGGACATCTCGGGGACCGGCCTGACGGGCAAGGAGCTGGCCGACAGGCTGCTCCAGGAGACGGGCGTCTGCGTCCTCGCCGGCACGGCGTTCGGGCAGGTCGGGACGAACCACATCCGGATCTCGTATGCCAACTCCCGCGAGAATCTCACCGAGGCCCTGGCGCGGATCCGGGCCTTCGTGACGCCGCTCGTCGGCACCCCGGCCACGGCGTGACGCCGGCGATTGGACCGCGACTCCATCGGCGAGTACCCCGAATGCTGAACAGCGGGCGGACGCCTTGGTCCGGCCAGGATCGATGAGCCCTCGTGCTCAATCGCCGGCGATGAGTACCGGGAGGCATCGAATGGCCGGTTTCGCCGGCGAACGTCCGCCATTCGGTACTGCGAGTCCTCAGGCCCGGGCAACCACGGGAACGCGGTGGTGACGACGCGGCCGAAGGTCTTCGTGTCGCGGGTCATCCCCGACGACGGCCTCGATCCGGTGCGGGCAGCCTGCGAGGCGACGGTCTGGCCGGACGAGCTGCCGCCGCCGCGGGCCGATCTCCTCCGCGAGATCGAGGGCTGCGATGGCGTCCTGACGCTCCTCACCGACAGGGTCGACGACGAGTTCCTCGACCGGGCCGGGCCGCAGCTCAAGGTCGTCTCGAACTTCGCGGTCGGGTTCGACAACGTCGACGTCGCGGCTTGTACAAAGCGCGGCATTCCCGTCGGGAACACGCCCGGCGTCCTCACCGACACCACCGCCGACCTCGCCTGGGCCCTGCTCATGGCCGCCGCGCGGCGCCTCGTCGAGGGCAACGCCTACGTCCGTGGCGGCAAGTGGAAGACGTGGGGTCCGATGCTCCTCATGGGCCCGGACGTGCACGGCGCGACGCTCGGGATCATCGGCTTCGGGCGGATCGGCCAGGCCGTCGCGAGGCGGGCACGCGGCTTCGGGATGCGGATCCTCTACCACGACCCGCGCCGGGTCAGCCCGGCCGTCGAGGCCGAATACGGCGCCGAGCACCGGACCCTCGAGGGCATCCTCCCGGAGTCAGACTTCGTGACGCTCCACGTCGATCTCCGGCCCGAGACGCGGGGGTTGATCAACGCGGAGCGCCTCGGCTGGATGAAGCCGACGGCGATTCTCGTGAACACGTCGCGCGGCCCGGTCGTCGACTCGATGGCCCTCGCCAAAGCGCTCAAGAGCGGCGGAATCGCCGCGGCCGCGCTCGACGTGACGGACCCCGAGCCGATCCCGGTCGACC
>JBKPRF010000194.1:0-3753 GCA_046734475.1 Chloroflexota bacterium | reverse complement strand
AGCTTGACCTTGCGCTTCGTGAGCGCGCCGATCTGCTGGCGCAGGATCTCGACGTTCTGGCCGCCCTTGCCGATGACGATGCCCGGCTTGGCGGTGTGGACCGTCACGGTGACCTGGCCGAAGTTCCGCTCGATCTCGAGGCCGGAGACGCTCGCGTTGGCGAGGCGCTTGTCGACCAGCTGGCGGATCGCCAGGTCCTCCTTCAGGAGGTCCGTGTACTCCTTGTCGTGGTACCACTTCGCGGTCCACGTGCGCGTCACCCCGAGTCGGAACCCGTACGGGTGGACCTTGTGTCCCATGCTCTCAGCCCTCCCGGTCGCCGACGGTCACGGTGATGTGGGTGACGCCCTTGTGGATCGGGAATGCCCGACCCTGGGCCCGCGGCCGCCAGCGCTTGATCGTGGGGCCCTTGTCCGCGCGCGCGTCGAGCACGACCAGCTCGTCCGCGGCGAGGTTGTGGTTGTTCTCGGCGTTCGCGGCCGCGCTCTTCAGGACCCCCGCCACGTCCTTCGCGGCGTGCTGGGGCATGAAGCGGAGCAGGGCGCTCGCCTCGTCCACGGAGCGACCGCGGATCGCCTCGGTCACGAGGCGGGCCTTGCGGGTCGATCCGCGGACGTACTTCGCGGTCGCTGAGACTTTCATCGTCACTTCGGCGCCGTCGTGCGGTCGGTGCTCCGGCCGTGCCCGCGGTAGGTGCGGGTGGGCGCGAACTCACCGAGACGGTGGCCGACCATGTTCTCGGTCACGTAGACCGGCACGTGCTTGCGGCCGTTGTAGACGGCGACCGTGTGGCCGATGAACGACGGGAAGATCACGGACGCGCGTGACCACGTCTTGACGACCTTCTTCTCGCTCTTCTTGTTCATCTGCTCGATCCGGCCGAGCAGGCGGGGCTCGATGAACGGGCCCTTCTTGATGGATCGGGACATCTCCTCGCCTCCCCGCTACTTCCGGCGCCGCGAACGGACGATGAGTCCGCCGGTCCGCGCGCGCCGAGTGCGGTAGCCCATTGCAGGCTTGCCCCATGGTGTCTTCGGGGGCATGCCCGTCGGGGACTTGCCCTCGCCGCCGCCATGGGGATGGTCGCGCGGGTTCATGACGACCCCGCGGACCTCGGGCCGCTGGCCCATGTGACGAGCCCGGCCGGCCTTGCCGAGGTTCTGGTTCTCGTGGTCGAGGTTGCCGACCTGGCCGACGGTCGCCATGCAGCCGACGGGCACGCGCCGGACCTCGCCAGATGGCAGCCGGACCTGGGCGTAGTCGCCCTCCTTGGCCAGGAGCTGGGCAGCCGCGCCGGCCGAACGGACGATCTGGCCGCCGCGACCGGCGACGAGCTCGATGTTGTGGATCGTCGTGCCGAGCGGGATGCTCGAGATCGGCAGGGCGTTGCCGACCCGGGCGTCGGCGCCGGGACCCGAGACGACGACGTCCCCGACCTTCAGGCCGTGCGGCAGGAGCATGTAGCGCTTCTCGCCGTCACGGTAGTGGAGCAGCCCGATGCGGGCCGACCGGTTCGGGTCGTATTCGACGGTCGCGATCCGCGCCGGCACGCCGAACTTGTCGCGCTTGAAGTCGATCCGGCGGTAGTGCGTCTTCTCGCCCGCTCCGCGGTGGCGGATCGTGATCCGGCCCAGGTTGTTCCGGCCCGAGGCCCGCTTCATGGGCTCGAGCAGCGGCTTGTGGGGCGTGTCGGTCGTGATCTCCTCGAACGTGGAGCGGGTCATCCCGCGGCGCCCGGGGGAGGTCGGCTTGTAGCTTCGCAGCGGCATCGCCTAGACCCCCTCGAAGAACTGGATCTTCTGGCCGGGGGCCAGGGTGACGATGGCCTTCCGCCAGCCGGAGACCTTGCCCGTGATGCGGCCGCGGCGCGTGCCGCGCTGCTTGGTCTTGGGCTGCCGGGTCAGGACGTTCACGGCGACGACCGTGATCTTCTCGCTCTCGTAGAGCGCCTCGATCGCGGCCTTGATCTGGATCTTGTTGGCGTCGGGATGGACGCGGAACGTGTACTTCCCGCGGCTCGACTCGTCGATGGACTTCTCGCTGACGACCGGCCGAAGGATCACGTCGGGGGCGCCGATGGCGCTCACAGGTAGACCTCCTCCATGCGGGCCAGGGCCGGCTGCTCGATGACGACCGTGTCGGCGTTGACGAGGTCCACGACGTTGAGCGAGTCGGCGAGGATGACGTCGACCGTCGGCAGGTTGCGGGCCGAGAGCCGGAAGGTCTCGTCGCCGGCCGGGGCGACGACGAGCACGCGGCCGGTGGCCTTGACGGCCTCGAGCAGAGCGACGACGTCGCGCGTCTTGATGGCCTCGAGGCCGAACGCGTCGACGATCCGGATCGCCTCGTCGCCGAGCTTGGCGGTGAGGGCGCCACGGAGCGCGAGCCGGCGCATCTTGCGGGGCAGGCGCTGCTCGTACGAGCGCGGGTGCGGTCCGAACACGGCGCCACCGCCACGGTAGTGGGGCGCGGTCCGGGTGCCCTGGCGGGCGCGGCCGGTGCCCTTCTGGCGGTATGGCTTCTTGCCGCCGCCGGCGACCTGGCCGCGGGTCCGGCTGTCGTGCGTGCCGGTGCGGCGGCCGGCCAGCTGGGCGGTCACGACCTGGTGGAGGACGGCGGCGTTCACCGGCGCGTCGAAGAGCTCGGCATTGAGCTCGACGTCGCCGAGCGACTTGCCGGCCTTGTCGTAGAGGGTCGTCGAGGGCATCGCTCAGGCCTTCCTGACCAGCACGAGGCCGCCCCGGCCGCCGGGCAGGCTGCCCGCGACAAGGAGGAGGTTGCGCTCGCTGTCGGCCTTGACGACGCGGACCTTCTTGGTCGTCACCCGCTCGTCGCCCATGTGGCCGGCCATTCGCAGGCCGCGGTAGACGCGGCCGGGCGTGGTGCCGGGGCCGATCGAGCCGGGCTCGCGATGGTGGTCCGAGCCATGGGTCGTCGGGCCGCGCCCGAAGTTGTGGCGCTTGATGTGGCCGGCGAAGCCCTTGCCCTTCGAGACGCCGGTCACGTCGACCAGATCCCCGTCGGCGAAGACATCGGCGATCGCGAGCGTCTGGCCGAGCTCGTAGCCTGACGGGTCGTCGACCCGGAACTCGCGCAGGGTCGCGAGCGCCCGGGCCTCCTTCGGGAGGTCCTTGAGCTGGCCGAGGCGCGGCTTCGTCAGGGTGGCCTTCTCGTCCGTGCCGAGCTGCACGGCCGCGTAGCCGTCGCGCTCGGGCGTCCGGACCCGGGTCACCCGGTTCGGGGCGACCGCGACCACGGACACGGCGACCATCGTGCCGTCGTCCTGGAACACCTGGGTCATGCCGGCTTTCCGGCCGATCAATCCGATGCTCATCTACATCTTGATCTCGATGTCGACGCCAGCCGGGAGGCTGAGTCGCATCAGGGCGTCGACGGTCTTCGACGAGGGGTCGAGGATGTCGACGAGCCGCTTGTGGGTGCGGATCTCGAACTGCTCCCGCGAGTCCTTGTCGATGAACGGCGAGCGGAGGACCGTGAACTTCTCGATCCGGGTGGGCAGCGGCACGGGCCCGACGATGTCGGCACCCGTGCGCTGGGCCGTCTCGACGATCTGCGCCGCCGACTGATCGAGCAGCCGGTGGTCGTACGCCTTGAGTCGGATCCGGATTCGCTGCTTGGCCATCCCTTACTCGGCGATGCTGGTGATGGCGCCGGCGCCGACGGTCCGGCCGCCCTCGCGGATGGCGAAGCGCTGGCCGACCTCGAGCGCGATCGGGGTGATCAGCTCGACGC
>JBKPRF010000193.1:0-2801 GCA_046734475.1 Chloroflexota bacterium | reverse complement strand
GCGCATGGCCGTGGCGAAGCCCGCCAGCTCGTCGACCGTCTCGCCGCGCATCCGGAGGGCGACGAGCAGGGCGGCGAGCTGCGACGGCATCGCCTCGCCGTCCATCACCGCGCCCATCGCCTCGCGCGCTTCGTCGAACGTCAGCGTCCGGCCGTCGACGACGGCCGCGAGCGCCGCCCGAACCTCGTCGCTCACCGGCCGGCCTCCGCAAGCCCCGCCGTGGCGAAGGTGCCGGTCGCGTCGTCGAGCCGGGCTGCCTCGCCCTCGCCCGCCTGGCGCAGGAAGTTCGCGAGCAGGTGGGGGCCCTGCGGGGTGAGGACGCTCTCGGGATGGAACTGGACGCCCTCGAG
This sequence comes from Chloroflexota bacterium, assembly GCA_046734475.1. Lineage (GTDB taxonomy): Bacteria > Chloroflexota > Limnocylindria > Limnocylindrales > CSP1-4 > UBA5189. The sequence continues at coordinate 2,451 of JBKPRF010000193.1, read as the reverse complement.
CGGCAGCGAGACGTGGCGGAGGCCCATGACGACCTGGTCCTCCTCGGTCATGGCGGTCACCCGCAGCTCCTCGGGCAGGGTCGCCGGATCGACGCACAACGAGTGGTAGCGGGCGGCCATGAACGACGGCGGCATGCCCGCGAGCAGGCCCGCGCCGTCGTGGCTCACCTCGGCCGCCTCGCCGTGGACGAGGGTCGGCGCTCGGACGATCGCGGCCCCATACGCCGCGGCCATCGACTGCATCCCGAGGCAGACGCCGAGGAGCGGCAGCGCCCGCTCCGAGGCGGCGCGAACCGCGTCGACCGAGACGCCGGCGTCCTCGGGATCGCCGGGACCGGGCGAGATGACGATCCCGCGGAGCTCGGCGGCGGGATCGTCGGCGAGCGCCTCGATCCCGGCACGATCGATCGCGTCGTTGCGCTTCACGAGGACCGTCGCGCCGGCAGCCTCGAGCGCCTGTACGAGGTTGAACGTGAAGCTGTCGTAGTTGTCGATGACGAGGATCACGTCGTCACCGCCTCGGGCGCGGCGGCGGGGCGGCGTGTCTGTGGGGCCACCGCTTCCTCGATCGCCCGGCGGAGCGCGGCGGCCTTGTGCTCGGTCTCCTCGAACTCCTTCTCCGGCACGGAGCCGGCAACGATGCCCGCGCCGGTGTGGACATGGGCTCGGCCGTCGCGCAGGACCGCGCTCCGGATCGTGATCGCGGTGTCGAGGTTGCCGTCGTAGCCGAGGTAGCCGACCGCGCCGCCGTACAGGCCTCGCCGCTCCCCTTCCGCGGCGGCGATGAGCTGCATCGCCCGGACCTTCGGCGCGCCCGACAGCGTGCCGGCCGGGAACACCGCCCGCAGCGCGTCGAGGGCATCGAGGTCCGGCCGCAGCCTGGCCTCGACGTGGGACACGAGGTGCAGGACATGGCTGTACCGCTCGACGTCCATGTACTTCGAGACCGTCACCGTGCCGGGCCGCGCGACACGGCCGAGATCGTTGCGGCCGAGGTCGACGAGCATGACGTGCTCGGCCCGCTCCTTCGGATCGCGCTGGAGCTGCTCGGCGAGGATCGCGTCCTCGGCCGGCGAGGCGCCGCGGGGGCGGGTGCCGGCGATCGGATGGGTCGTCAGCTTGTCGCCGTCGAGCTGCACGAGGAGCTCGGGCGATGCCCCCACGACCTCGAACGACGGGACCCGCACGAAGAACAGGTACGGGCTCGGGTTGACCCGCCGCAGCGATCGATACTGGCCGATGCCGTCCAGCTGGCGGCCGCTCGCGGGATCGACCGGCAGGTCGAACGACTGGCGGCGGGCGAGGACGACCTGGATGGCCTCGCCGGCGGCGATCGCGTCCTTCGCGACCTCGACCGCATGGATGTACTCGTCGCGTCCGAGGCTCGTGTCGATTCCGAGGGCCGGTGTCGCGGTGCCGGCTGGGGCCGCGTGGCCGTTCAGCTCGGCGGCACTCGGCCGCGCCGTCCGCTCGAGCGCCTCGAAGATCGCGGCCTCGGCGATCCGGTAGCGGCCCTCGAGGTCGGCCGGGGCGGTGTGGAGCGAGGCGATCGCCGACAACGTGTGGGTCAGGTGGTCGAAGACGATGACGAGGTCGGTCTCGATGAAGGCCGCGAGCGGCGTGCCGACCGGATCGGCGTCCGGGAACGGCACCCGCGGCTCGAACGACGAGACCGCGTCGTAGGCCAGGGCCCCGACGGCGCCGCCGGTGAAGCGCGGCATGCCCTCGCGCGGCTCGACGCGGCGGCGCGGCACGAAGGCGCGAATCGCCTCGAGCGGATCCGGCGCCGCGTGGCTCGTGGTGGGCAGGTCGGGTTCGTAGCGGTCGACGCTGACGGGCCGGTCCTGGATCGTCGCCCGGCCGTCGCGGACCTCGAGCAGGCGGCGCGGCCCGATCCCGAGGAACGAGTAGCGGCCGAGCCGCTCGCCGCCCTCGACGGATTCGAGGAGGTACGCCGGCGTCGTCCCGTCGTCGAGGCGGAGGAAGGCGCCGATCGGCGTCTCGAGGTCGGCCGGACGCGTCGCCCGCAGGAGCAGCGTGTCCGCGCTCGCGGCGAGCCGCTTCGCCTGGGTCAGGCTCAGCGGGTCCATCGTCGTCACGTTCGGCCTCCGAGAATCAGAAACGACCTTCGTCTTTCCGGGACGAAAGGTCGTGCCTTCCGCGGTGCCACCCTCATTCGGCGATGCCGCACTCTGCCTGGCCCTGTAACGCTGGCCCTGCAGGGCTCCCGGGTCCATTCACCGTCGCTGCCGTTCCGGCTTCACACCAGCCGCCGGATCTCTCGGTCGGCGCGCGACGGGTACTCGTCCCGTTCACAGCCCGTTCTTCGCGATGTGGCCGGGAGTCTAGGAGCCTCGCGCGAACCGCGTCAAGGACCGCGATCCCGAGCCGTTCGACGCCTGTGCGACACTCGGCGGCCCGATGAACGTCGTCTTCCTCTCGCCCCACTTC
>JBKPRF010000192.1:0-3583 GCA_046734475.1 Chloroflexota bacterium | reverse complement strand
GCTCCGCGGTGGCCCGCGGCAGCATCGAGTACTCGGCCGTCACCCAGCCGGTGCCCTTGCCGCGGAGGTGGGGCGGCACCCGGTCGCCGATCGTGGCCGCGCACAGGACCTCGGTGTCGCCGACGCGGATGCGGCACGAGCCCTCGGCCCACTTGAGGACGCCGAGGGTCATCGTCACGGGCCGGAGCTGGGTCGGATTGCGGCCGTCGTTGCGGACGCTCGGGGGCCGGTTGCCGATGGTCATCGTCCGCTCATGGTAGGCGGCCCGGTCCGCTCCTCGGCCTTGGCCGCGTCCCACAGCGCGTCGAGCGCCTCGAAGTCGAGATCCCGCAGCTGGACGCCCTGCTCGGCGACCATCCGCTCGACACGGCCGAACCGTGACCGGAATTTCTCGTTCGCGCCGCGGAGGGCGGCCTCGGACTCGATGCCGAGCTTGCGACCGACGTTCGTGATCACGAGCAGCAGGTCGCCGAACTCCTCGCGCCGCTCCTCGGCCGACCCGGCGGATGCGAGCTCGGCGAGCTCCTCGGCGACCTTCTCGAGGACGCCGCCGACGTCTGGCCAGTCGTAGCCGAGGGCGGCTGCGCGCTCCTGCATCTCCTGGCTCGCGGCGAGCGCGGGGAGCGAGGCGCTGATCCCGTCGAGGGCGCCCTTCGGCCGGGCCCCGTCGTTGCCTTCCGCGGCCTCCTCGCGCTCGGTCGCCTTGATCCGCTCCCACTGGCGGGTCACGTCGGCGGCCGTGCGGGCGACCGCGTCGCCGAACACGTGCGGATGGCGCCGCACGATCTTCCGGGCGATCGAGGCCTCGACGTCGGCGAGGTCGAAGACGCCGGCCTCCGCGGCGAGCTGGGCATGGAGCACGACCTGCAGCAGCAGGTCGCCGAGCTCCTCGGCGAGCTCGGGGGTGGCGCCGCGCTCGAGCGCGTCGTAGACCTCGTAGGCCTCCTCGAGGAGGTGCTTGCGAAGGCTCAGATGGGTCTGCTCGCGGTCCCACGGGCAGCCGTCCGGCAGCCGCAGCCGGGCGCTGATGTACGGCATCGACCATGGTCCGGCCGCCGCGAGCTCCGGCGCGAGCGGGGCGAGATAGAGCGGCCGCCCGAGGTCCACGTGCGCCAACTCGCCGACCGTCGTCGGCGACGGATCGCCCAATAGCCCGACGGGATGGTCGGCGGGATACAGCCGCCGGAGCAGGCTGAGCGGCTCGCGCCCGAGCGGGCCGTGGCGACCCGCCAGCGGCGTCCCCGCGAGGGGATCCGCAACCCGGGGAGCCGAGGCAGTTGCGGGCGGCGCGGCGGGCGGCGCGGGCGCCGGCTCGGCGACGAGGCTCGTCAGCGGCACGACGATGAGCGGCCGCGAGGCCTCGATCGGGAACGCGGTCAGTCGCTCCGCCGTGACGACCTGGAGCCCCTCGCCCGGATCGAGGCCCCACCGGAGCCGCGCCTCGGCGACGAGGTCGTCGAGCATGACCGGGTCAGCCGGAGACGGCCGAGGTATCGGTCGCGCGGGTGATCGTGGCCTTGGCCTTCTGCTCGGCGTACCAGTTGGTGAAGCCGCTGTCCTTGTAGACCTGGATCTGCTCGGGCGTCGCCGGCCGCGTCTCCTCGGCCAGGACCTTGAACAGGTAGTCGCCGTCGCTCGCGACGTCGACGACCGCGGAGGTCTCCCCGATCGCGGTCGCGAAGATCGCGTCCTCGAGGGTCTTCGTGAGCTGGCCCCTGGCGACCCAGCCGATGTCGCCGCCCTTGGCCGCCTCGTCGCCATCGCCCTGGTCCCGGGCCAGCTGGCCGAAGTCGGTCCCGGCGTCGGCCTCGGCCTTGATGCCCTGCAGCCAGGCCTGGTTGCCGTCGCCGTACGGCCGCATGATCTGGACCACGTGCCACCCGAATTGCGACTTGAACGGCTGGAGGATCTGGCCTGGGCGCAGGCCCGGCGCGAAGATCGCCTGACCGAACTGCGTGTCGATCGTGCTGTTCGGCGTGTAGAACGGCTGCTTGCCACCGGTCGACTTGGCGGCCGGCTCGTCTGACTCGGTCCGGGCCAGCTCATCGAACTTGTCGGGATCGACGAGCAGCTCGTTGTAGGCCGCCTCGGCATCGGCCTGCGCCTTCGCCCAGGACGGGTCGTCGGCGGGCAGCTTGGAGGCGTTGGCGGTGTCGTCCTTCGGCGCGAACAGGATGTGCCGGACCTTGACCCCGTCGGGTGTCGGGTCGACCGAATCGAGCTTGATCTGCAGGACGTGCCGCTGGAGTGACGGCGCCGACAGGTCGGCCACGACCTTGTCGGTGAGCTTGTTGCGGATGACGTCGGCCCGGGACGCGACGCGGTAATCGGCGAGCGGGATGCCGGCCGCCTCGAGCTTCGTCTGGAACGCCGAGTCGACGGTCGTCGGGCTGATCTCCGTGACCTGGCCGATCCGGTACGTGCCGTCGTCTCCGAGGATGACGTCGGTCGGCGTGTTCACCGCGGCCCCGAAGACCGCGGTCATGAGCTTGTCGTCGTAGCCGCTGTCCTTCGGGATCCAGCCGAGATCGCCGGCCTGGGGCGCCGAGGCCGCCGTCGAGACCGCCTTGGCGACGTCGTCCCACTTCTTGCCGGCCTTGAGGTCGTTGAGGGCTTTCTCGGCGATCGCCTTGGCCTCGGCCTTCAGGGCCACGGTCACCTGGCCCGTCGTCGGATCGGTCCCCGGCTCGACCTCGATCATCCAGACGTGACGCTGCTCGTCGACCGTCGCTTCCTTCACGAGCTGGGCATCGACCTCGGCGTCGGTGGCCGTGAGCCCGTCGTCGGCCGCGAGCTTGTCCTGGAGCATGACGTCGATGAGCTTCTCGACGGTGACCTGGGTGAGCGATTGGCGGCGCTGGTCGAGGAACTGCAGCTCCTGCGAGGCGGTGGCCTGGGAGATGTGGCCGGATTGGAGATAGGCCCGGACCTGGGCCTCGGTGTAGTCGATCCGGAACTTCTCGATCTTCAGCCGGGTCCGGACGTCGTCGTTGGTGATCGTGACGCCGTTGACCGTGGCTGCCGCCCCGAAGTGGTTGTCGTACCACGACCACGCGGCATAGCCGACGAGGATGAGGATCGAGACCACGATGGCCCCGGCGAAGCCGGCGTTGATGAGGGTCGTCCGCTTCGTCCCTGAGTCCCACCCGGCTCGCCCGGGGCGCCTGGTGACAGGTTTGGCTCGAAAGGTCATGCGGGTGGGAGGTCCTCGGGTTGGGGGCGCGCCGTCACAGGCGACGCGGGTCACGGGCGGGTGAGTGTAGCGCAAGGCCGTCGAGGCCAGCCTTCCGGGCGCGGATCGGGTCGGGCGTCAGGCGCGGCCGAGGCGAACGAGCCGCAACCCCGCGGCCTCGAGGGCGGCCCCGTCGGCCACCGAGCGGGTGTCGAAGACCAGGTCGCCCCGCATCGTATGGGCGATCGGTGCCCAGTCGAGCGATGCGTAGTCGGGCCACTCCGTCGCGATCACGATGGCGTTGGCATCCGCCGCGGCGGCGAGCGGGTCGGCGCCGAGCTCCAGGGTCGGGTCTGCGCGCGACGCCCGGGCGCCGGCTCGGGGATCCGTCGCGACGACGCTGGCGCCGGC
>JBKPRF010000191.1:0-2880 GCA_046734475.1 Chloroflexota bacterium | reverse complement strand
ACCTCTACCGGCTCGCGGCGCTCGAGGCCAAGGTCGACCTCGAGCGCGCCCCGAAGACCCTGAAGATCCTCCTGGAGAACGTCCTGCGGCACGCCGGCGGGAGCCTCGTCGCGGCGACCGACGTCGAGGCCCTCGCCTCGTGGCAGCCCGGCACGCCGGCGAGCGCCGAGATCCCCTTCATGCCGTCACGGGTCATCCTCCAGGACTTCACCGGCGTGCCGGCCATCGTCGACCTCGCGGCGATGCGGGACGCCATGGCCGACCTGGGCGGCGATCCCGCGCGCGTGAATCCGCTTGTTCCCGCGGACCTCGTCATCGACCACTCCGTCCAGGTCGATGCCTTCGGCACGCCGGCGGCCTTCGCCTTCAACGTGGAGCGCGAGTACGACCGCAACGGCGAGCGCTACCAGCTGCTGCGCTGGGCCCAGACGGCCTTCCGCGACCTGCGCGTCGTCCCGCCGGGGACGGGCATCGTCCACCAGGTCAACCTCGAGTTCCTGGCGACGGTCGTGGCCGACGCCGCGGACGACCGGGGCGGCCGGATCGCCTACCCCGACACCCTCGTCGGCACGGACTCCCACACGACGATGATCAACGGCCTCGGGGTCCTCGGCTATGGCGTCGGCGGGATCGAGGCCGAGGCGGCCCTGCTCGGCCAGCCCCTCTACCAGCCGATGCCCCGGATCGTCGGCGTCAACCTCCGGGGCGAGCTGCCCCAGGGCTCCACGGCGACGGACCTCGTCCTCGTCGTCACCCAGCTGCTGCGGTCCTTCGGCGTCGTCGGCGCGTATGTCGAGTTCGCCGGCGACGGCCTGGCCGGCCTGGCCCTGGCCGACCGGGCGACGATCTCGAACATGAGCCCCGAGTTCGGGGCGACGTCGACCCTCTTCCCGATCGACGATGAGACCCTCGCCTACCTCCGCCTCACCGGCCGCAGCGCCGAGCGGATCGATCTCGTCGAGCGGTACGCCAAGGCCCAGGGCCTGTGGCGCGAGGCCGGCGCGCGGCCCCGCTTCGACGCCGAGCTCGAGCTCGACCTGGCGACGGTCGAACCGTCGGTCGCGGGCCCGAAGCGGCCCCAGGATCGGGTGCCGCTGACCCTCCTCCGCGAGAACTTCCGATCGAACTTCCCGCCGGCCGAGACCAACGGCGGCGCGACCGCATCCGCCGAGCGGGGCACCGTCGAGGAGGGCTCCGTGGAGTCGTTCCCGGCCAGTGACCCGCCGGCGTTCATGGCCGCCGCCGAGTCCAACCACGACAAGGCGCCTGCCGCGCCGGTCGTGCCGTCCACCCCGGACGCCTCGTCCTACCCGGCGTTCGACCTCGAGGTTCGCGGCCAGCCCGCCTCGATCGGGACCGGCTCGGTGGCGATCGCCGCGATCACCTCGTGCACGAACACCTCGAACCCGACGGTCATGGTCGGCGCGGGGCTGCTCGCCCGGAACGCCGTCGCCAGGGGCCTCCGGGTGCCACCGACCGTGAAGACCTCGCTCGCCCCCGGCTCGCGGGTCGTGACCGCCTATCTCGAGCAGGCGGGGCTCATGGATCCCCTCGAGCGGCTCGGCTTCGCGCTCGCCGGCTACGGCTGCACGACGTGCATCGGGAACTCCGGGCCGCTGGACGAGCCGATCGCGACGGCGATCGAGGCCCACGGGCTGACGACCGCCGCGGTCCTGTCGGGCAATCGCAACTTCGAGGGCCGGATCCATCCCCTCGCGCGCGCGAGCTATCTCGCGTCGCCGCCGCTCGTCGTCGCGTTCGCCCTCGCCGGTCGGGTGGACCTCGACCTGTCGAAGGAGCCGCTCGGCATCGACGACGCCGGCAAGCCCGTCTTCCTCGCCGACATCTGGCCGGCGCCGGACGAGGTCCGCTCCGTCATCCGCGACTCGATCGATCCGGAGCTCTTCCGAACGACGTATGCGAGCGTCTTCGAGGGCGACGATCGCTGGCGGGCGCTGCCGATCCCGGATGGCGATCGCTACGCCTGGGACCCGGCCTCGACATACGTCGCGCGTCCGCCGTTCTTCGAGGGCATGGGGCTCGAGCCGAAGCCCCTCACGGACATCGTCGGCGGTCGCGTCCTCGCCGTTCTCGGCGACTCGGTGACGACGGACCACATCTCGCCGGCCGGCTCCATCTCACCCCGCTCCCCCGCCGGCGCGTGGCTCCAGGACCACGGCGTCGGGCCGCTCGAGTTCAACTCCTACGGCGCCCGGCGCGGTCACCACGAGGTGATGATGCGGGGCACCTTCGCCAACATCCGGCTCCGCAACGAGCTGCTCCCCGAGCGCGAGGGTCCGTTCACGGTCCACTTGCCGAGCGGCGAGGAGCAGTTCATCTACGACGCCGCGATGCGCTACGCGGCCGAGGCCGTGCCGCTGCTGGTCCTCGCCGGCAAGGAGTACGGCTCCGGATCGTCGCGCGACTGGGCCGCCAAGGGACCGGCGTTGCTCGGGGTCCGCTTCGCGCTGGCCGAGAGTTTCGAGCGCATCCACCGCTCGAACCTGGTCGGGATGGGGATCCTGCCCCTCCAGTTCAAGGCGGGCGAGAGCGCGGCGTCATTGGGGCTGACGGGACGGGAGGTCTACGAGGTCCGCGGGCTCCGGGACGCCGTCGAGAGCGGAGGAACCGTGACGGTGCTGGCCGACGGCCGGCCGTTCGCCGCGACCGTCCGCCTCGACACCGAGCGGGAGGCCGACTACTACCGGCACGGCGGGATCATGCCGTACGTGCTGCGTCGGCTCCTTGCCCGTGAGTGACTGCCGATCAGTGACCGACCCCGAGGGAGCCGACCCGTGAGCCTGGCCACCACCGATCTGTGCGACGCCCACCCCGAGATCCAGGTCTGCGAACCGGTCTTCCAGCGGTTCGGGGGCAAGC
>JBKPRF010000190.1:0-2350 GCA_046734475.1 Chloroflexota bacterium | reverse complement strand
GGATCGCCGAGCAGGGCTATCGGGTCGTCACGAACATCGGCCGGTGGGGCGGCCAGACCGTCGACCACCTCCATTTCCACCTCATGGGCGGCCGGTCGTTCACATGGCCGCCCGGCTGAGCACCCGGCTCGCGGGGCTCGTCGCGGCCGTGGCCGTCGTTGCCTCGGGCTGCGTGCCCTCGGCGGGCCCGACGTTCCCGCCCGTCGGCTCGAGCCCGGCGCCCGCCGGCGATCTCACCGCCGGCGCCCGGACCCAGGTCGCGGCGGCCCTCGCGGTCGAGGGCCTCCAGGTCCAGGATCCCCAGTCGACGTTCCGGCCGCCTGAAGGCCCGATCTTCGCCGCGGCGCCGCGGACGATCGTCCAGGCGGTCCTGCCGGACGATCCGGCCGGCGGCTACATCCTCCTGTATGCCTTCGGGACGCCCGCCCAGGCGCTGGCCGCCGCCCAGGACCAGGCTCGCTACATCGCGAGCGGCCCCGGGCGGGTGCTCTATCCGCTCTCGACCCAGTTCAGCCTGCGGGTCCTCGGCAACATCGCGATCTTCTTCTCCTACGCCGCCGACAGCGCGCCCGACGTGCGCACGCCGGCGATCGCCATCGCCCTGTCGAACATCGGCGACGAGGTGCCGATCCCGGCCTGAGCCCCGGCGCCGGGACTCGGCGCCCGGCGGCGGCAGCTGGTCAGGCGCTGACGGGCAGCGGCGCCTCGACGGCCGCCCAGTCGCGGACCTGCGGGCGGCGAACCTTGAGCGTGTGCGTTCGCGGGAAGTCGGCCTCGGGCCAGAGCCGCCAGGCGGCGATCCGCTGGTTCGCGCCGAGACCGCGATTGGCGGCCTTGACGGCGTCATCGATCGATGCCCTGAGGGCCGGCGACGGGGCCGCGGGGTCCGAGCCGAGCGGGCCGAGCACGATCGCCTCGATCCGGCCAGGCTTCGTCTCGAGCACCACCGAGTCGCGGATTCCGGCCACCCGCAGGGCGTTCTCGACGTCCTCCGGGTACACGTTGAAGCCGTTCGGCAGGACGATGATGTCCTTCTTCCGGCCCGAGAGGATCAGCCGACCCGCCGCGTCCAGATGGCCGATGTCGCCGGTTCGGTACCAGCCGTCGTCGGTGAAGGCCTCGGCGGTCTTGTCCGGCGCCTGCCAGTAGCCCTTGAACAACGTGGCGCCCCGGAACTGGACCTCGCCGTCCTCGGCGATTCGCATGCTGATGCCGGCTGGCGGCCGGCCGACGGTGCCGAGGCCGTGGTCCTCCAGCGTCGTGCACGAGCCGGTTCCGGTCTCCGTCGCGCCGTAGCCCTGGAGGACGATGACGCCGAGGTCCTCCCAGCTCTGCTGGAGGGCCGGCGGCAGGAACGCGCCCGCCGAGACGAAGAGCCGGAACTCGCCACCCAGCTGGCGGTGGACGGTTCGGAACAGGGCACGCCGGACCGCGAGCGGCAGCCGCCGGGCGATCGACCGGAGGCGGTCGAAGGCCGCGCGCCGGCCGGTCTTGTCGACCTCGCGCTCGATCGCGCTCCAGAAGAGTTCGAGGACCTGGGGCACGACGATCATCGAGGTGACCCGATGGGCCCGCAGCGCCTCGAAGATGACCCGCGGGTTGCGGCTCCGGACGTACAGCACGCTCGCCCCGACGTCGACCGCGTAGAAGAGCCCGACCGCCTGCTCGAGGAGGTGCGACAGCGGCAACAGCGACACGATCCGGTGCTCGAGCGGCGGGATGATCCGGTGGAACGTGTCGATCGACGCGAGCACGTTGTCGTGGGCCAGCATGACGCCCTTCGGCGTGCCCGTCGTGCCCGACGTGAAGATCAGCTCGAAGACGTCGTCGGCGGCCGGCGCCGGCCAGCTCGCGAGCCGGGCCTCCCAGTCCGCGGGGAACGTGTCATCGGGCTCCGCCGCGATCGCTTCGACGTCGGTCGTCGGAAAGTCGGCAAGGCCGACGTCGGCCGGGTTGCCGGCGTCGTGGCCGGTCCCGAGCAGGAGGCGCTTCGCGCCCGATGCCCGGACGATCCCCTCGATCGCGTCACGTGACATCCGGAGGTCGAGGGGCACGAGGACGAGGCCGGCCCGCATCGCCCCGAAGTACGCCGCGGGCAGCTCCGGCATCGATGGCGACCAGGTGAGCAGACGATCGCCGCGCTCAAGGCCGAGGGAACGCAGCCGCCACGCCGCGATCCGGGAGCGGCGCTGGAGCTCGTCGTACGTCCACGTCCGGGCCCCGCCGTCCTCACCGCGCCTGTCTCTTATACACATCTCCGAGCCCACGAGACAAACATCACAATCGCGTATGCCGTCTTCTGCTTTTAAAGTCGGGGGGGGGGGGGGGGGGGGGGGGGGGGGGGGGGGGG
>JBKPRF010000189.1:0-5277 GCA_046734475.1 Chloroflexota bacterium | reverse complement strand
CCCGACGCCGGCGTGCCCGGTGCCCTCGACCAGGAGGATCTCGTGGTCGTGGTACGCGGCGTGGGCCGCGCGAAGCCTCGCACCCAGGTCCTCGACGACCTCGCCCTCGATGTACGCCTACGAGAAGCCGCGCGGGATGTGAACCGGGCTCATCGCCGCGTAGGGCTCCGTCAGCCCGAACACCTCATGCATCAGCACGGCGTCCTCGTCGGCCGGCTCGCCGTGGTCGATGACGGTCCGCTGCCCCACGGGCTTCATGAACCCGGTCTTCAGGCCCTTCCGGAGGAAGCCGTCGAGGAGGCCCAGCGCGGCGGTGGTCTTGCCCCGGTTCTGGCCCGTGGCCGCGAGGTACAGCTGGCGCATCGAGCTCGCTGGGCGCTCGCCGCTGGCTGGCGCGCCTAGGCGCGCGCGCTCGTCTTCCGCTCGATGAGCGAGAGCCCTTCGCGCAGCCGGGCGACGGTCTCGCCGTCGACCCCGTCGGACTCCATGTAGGGCCCGAGCCTGTCCATGATGTCGGCCACGAGGCCGAGGAAGACCGCGGCGTCGGCGACGAAGAACTGCGGCTCGTTGTTGTAGCGAACGAGGGTCAGGCGGCCCTGCAGGACCCGGCGCTCCTCGATATGCGCGATCTGCGTCGCGAAGTTGTGGCCCTGGATCCCGTCCGGGTTGTTGAGGAAGTTCAGGGCGTTGTCGATCGCCAGGCCGAACCGGGCGCGCCACGCGACGAGCCGCTCGTGGACCTCCGGCGGGATCCGAACCTCGGCGACCTCGTCGAAGACCTCGGGGCTGACCGTGAGCAGGCCGACCAGCGTGGTCCCGGGACGGGCGCCGAGCATGACCTGGAGGCTCCGCTCGAGCGTGAACACCTCGGAGTCGAAGCGGGGCGAGGTGATGACGTCGGTCAGGAGGTCTTCGACGTTGTCGAGGGTTCCCGGCTCGGCCATCGAGTTGGCGAGCGCGAGGATCTCCTCCTTGAACAGGAACTTCTCTTCGTGGTCGAGCATGGGGCAGGGATCGTAGCACCCGGATTCGGCGCGGCCGCCGATCCACGAGCGGGCGCGCTCGCGGCTCCATTGCCGGACCAGTTGACATGGTCCCTATATTCACAATATGAATCATCTCGGGAATGCGGGGACCCGGCCGTATCGGAGCCCGCTGCGGCAGGAGCAAGCCCAGAGCACGCACGACCGGATCCTCGACGCCGCGGCGCGCGTGCTCGCGGGAGGCATCGCGAGCGTCTCGATCCCGGCGATCGCCAACGAGGCGGGGGTCTCGGTCGCGACGGTCTACCGGATCTTCGGGACGAAACGGGGCCTGATCGACGCGATCTACCCGTACTCGATCCGCCGAGCGCGAACCGGCCCGCTCCGGCCGCCCTCGTCGATCGACGACTTCCGGGCCGGTGTTCGGGTCATCTTCGAACGACTCGAGTCCCTCGGCGAGATCGAGCGCGCCGCGATGGCGAGCCAAGGCGCCGAAGAGATCAGGCACGCCAGCATGGAGGCTCGGCTCGCGACCGCGCGCGCGGCGGCAGAGGCGATCGCCCCGGCGCTCCCGGCCGAGGATCGCGACCACCTCGCCCGGCTCATCATCCTGCTCACGATGTCCGCGAGCGCGCGGATGCTGCGCGACCACCTCGGGCTGTCACTCGACGCGGCTGTCGACGAGGTCGACTGGGCCATTCGGGCGATCGTCGCAGGCCGCTTGCGGCAGGCACCGGCCTGATGGCTAGGGTGGTGGCCGCGCCGGCACCGAGCGTCTCCTGGGAACCACCTGTCCCCGGCGCCTTCACCCGGTCGTACCGGTTCGGTGAGTGGATCAGCGAGCCGGTGACGCCGCTGTTCGAGTCATGGCTGCTGTCGGCCATGGAGGAGCAGCTGCACCGTCGTCTCTTCGAGGAGATCGGCCAGCGGTTCCCGCGGCCCTACCACGTGGTCGTGAACGGCTGGTACTTCTACTCGATGAACTGGGCCTCACCGGGGGCCCTTGCCCGGAACCTGCCGCGGATGCTGGCCAAGGCGGTTCGCTCGCCGCGGGCCATCGCCGGGATCCTGCCGGCGACCGCTCGCCACAGCGTGGAGCTGTCGACCCGCGACTGGCGCGAGGATGTCCAGCCGCGGTATCGGGCGGCCGTGGCCGCGGCGGAAGCGGCCGTCGAAGCCCTGCCGGTCGCGCACCTGCCCGCCCTCATCGACACGCTCGCGGAGCTCACTGGCGACTACTTCACCTCGATCGCGAGGCTCACGGGAGCGGCCTACAAGCTCGAGCTCAACCTGGCCGCGTTCCACCGGGCGCATCTGCGCGATGCCGTCGGCTGGAGCCACCTGCCGCTCGTCGCCGGCTTCGAGCCACCGATCGGGCCGGCCCGGCCGGCGATCGTCTCGCTCGACTGGTGGCACGAGCCGCAACCCAACGTCACCCGGGTCGTCGACGAGCGGGTCGTGGCCGCCCGGCGATCCGCCGAGGCCGCGGCCCTCGCCGCTCTCGCCGCATCACCCCGTCGCCTGCGGACCTTCCGGCGCCTGCTCGAGGAGGCGCAGCAGCTGATCGCGATCCGCGAGGAACAGACCCGGGAGCTCACGCTCGCCTGGCCGGTGCTCCGCCGGGCCGTCCTGCGAATCGGCGAAGCCCTCGCCGCGGACGGCGTCGTGGACCGGCCGGACGACGTCTTCTTCCTCACCCACGACGAAGCCCTCGCGGCGCTCGAGCGGCACGGGATCGAACGCTCCGACGTCGCCGCCCGCCGGATCGATCACGCCCGACACGCAGCGTTGGCCGCGCCGCTCGTGATCGGCCGCCTGCCTCCGATGCTGGCGCGGATGCTGGCCGGCTACGCGACGGTTGCCGGGGCCCGCGCGTCGGCGGATGCCCTCGTGTCCGGGACCCCGGCGTCTCCCGGTCGGGTCACGGGCCCGGTCCGGGTGATCCGGGGTGTCGCCGAGTTCGACGCGCTCCTGCCCGGCGAGATCCTCGTCGCGCCGTTGACGACCCCCGCCTGGACCGTGCTCTTCGAGCGAGCCGCCGGCGTGATCACCGACGTCGGGAGCGTGGCCGCGCATGCCTCGGTCGTGGCTCGCGAGTACGGCATCCCGGCCGTCGTCGGCACCGGCAACGCGACGACCCGGCTCACCGACGGGATGCGGGTGACGCTCGACGGCGGGTCGGGCACGGTCGAGGCCGCCCAGCCTCGATGAGGCCGGCCGGTCGGCCGGGCGTCGCACCCTTACGGGTACAGGCCTCGCATCTGGGTGGCGTCGGCGACGCGCTGGACGGCGAGCAGGTAGGCCGCAGTCCGCATGTAGCACTGCTCGCGGCGGGCGATCGTCAGGGTCTCCTGGAAGGCCTTGACCATGATGCCCTTGAGCTTCTCGTTGACCTCGGCCTCGCTCCAGTGGTCGCGGTTCAGGTCCTGGACCCACTCGAAGTAGCTGACGGTCACGCCGCCGGCATTGCAGAGGATGTCCGGGATCATGAAGATCGACTTCTTCCACAGGATCTCGTCGGCCTCGGGCGTTGTCGGGCCGTTCGCGGCCTCGGCGACGAGGCGGGCCTTGATGTTGCCCGCGTTGTCGGCCGTGATCTGGTTCTCGAGCGCGGCCGGGATGAGGATCTCGCAGTCGACCTCGAGGACCTCGGCGTTCGAGATGTCCTTCGCGCCCGGAAAGCCCTGGACCGTGCCGTGCTCCTGCTTCCAGGCGACGACCTTGTTGACCTCGAGCCCGTCGGGATTGTGGATTCCGCCGGTCGAGTCGGAGACCGCCACGACCGTCGCCTTCTCGGCGCTGATGAGCTGGGCCGCGATCGAGCCGGCGTTGCCGAAGCCCTGGATGGCGACGCGGGCCTTCGGCAGCTCGATGCCGAGATGGCGGGCCGCCTCGACGACGCAGAAGACCGTGCCCCGGGCCGTCGCCTCGTTGCGGCCCTCCGAGCCGCCGAGCGAGATCGGCTTGCCCGTGACCACGCCCGGGACCGTGTAGCCGGCGTGCATGGAGAACGTGTCCATGAACCACGCCATGACCTGGGCGTTCGTGTTGACGTCCGGTGCCGGGATGTCCTTCTCCGGCCCGACCAGGACCTCGATCTCGGTGAAGAACCGCCGGCTGAGGGCCTCGAGCTCTTTCTTCGAGAGCTGCTTCGGGTCGACGATGACACCGCCCTTGCCGCCGCCGAAGGGGATGCCGACGACGGCGCATTTCCAGGTCATCCACATCGCGAGGGCCTTGACCTCGTCGAGGCTGACGTTCTGGTGGTAGCGGATGCCGCCCTTGGCCGGACCCCGGCCCAGGTTGTGCTGGACGCGGTAGCCGGTGAAGACCCTGACCGAGCCGTCGTCCATCTTCACCGGGAAGTGGACGGTCAGCTCGCGACGCGGCTCGCGAAGGACCTGGGCCATCGCGGGGTCGAGCTGGAGGCGCTCGGCGGCGAGGTCGAACTGTCGCTGCGCGACCTGCCAGGGATTGATCTGGGCGGCCAAATGCTCCGTGGTCATGTGAGAAGAGCGCCTCCGGTGGGGATCAGGTGGTCGGGCGGGAAGGTCCCGAGCGAGCGGGAGTATAGCGGGAGGAGGGCCCGCTCCGGGCGCGCCTTGCTACCGGATCGCAACCGAGCCGCAATGAAGCGTTGACGCCGCGCGACGGAGGCGCGCGGGAGGCGCGCGCGGCGGGCCGCGCGGCCGGGCCCTCGGCTAGCCGCGCTTGTAGAGGACCACCCCGCCGATGCAGCCCGGGCCGAGATGCGGCCCGACCGAGGGCCCGATGACCTGGATCGCCACGGTCGACGGGTCGACGCCGCCAGGCATCGCCGCGATCACCTCGTCGCGGAACGACTCGGGCTCGCCGGGCGGCGCGTAGAGGATTGCGAGCCGATCGACGGGCTTGAGCGTCAGCAGCTCGATCACGCGCTCGCGGGCCTTCGACTTCGTCCGGACGCGCTCGCTCGCCTCGACCTTGTTGTCCTTGATCGTGATGATCGGCTTGACGCTCAGGAGCGTGCCGATCGCGGCCTGGGCGCCGGAGATCCGGCCGCCGCGCTTCAGGTACTCGAGCGTGTCGAGCGCCACGAAGACGTCGAGGTCGGCGGTCCGCTCGAGCAGGATCCGGGCGATCTCGGAGGCCGACACGCCCTGCGCCGCGAGCTTGAGCCCGAGCTCGCAGAGGAGCCCTTCGGCCATCGACGCCGAGGTCGAGTCGACGAGATGGATCTCGCGGTCGGGCAGCTGGCGCTTCGCGATCTCGGCGGCACCCATTGTCCCTGACAGCGTCCGGGCGACATGGACCG
>JBKPRF010000188.1:0-6941 GCA_046734475.1 Chloroflexota bacterium | reverse complement strand
ATCGTCGGCAGCGTCAGATGTGTATAAGAGACAGCTCTTTGTGTCCGCCGCGCGCAACGGATCGGCGCGCGCACGCGACCAACGCGCCACCGATCCGCGCGCCTGCATCTGTCGGAATGCCGCGGGGCCTCGCCCGGCGTCTCGGTGTTAGTGGGCGCCGCCCTGGCTGCCGCCGTCGCTCGGCGGCTCGGGCGTGGGAGCGGGCGCTGGCGTGGGCTCGGGGGTGGGCCTGCCACCACCACTTTTCTCGATCTGGGTCGAGGCCGCCTTGCCGTCGTTGATGGCCTGGTGGACCGCGGTCTGGGCGCCGTCCGGCGCCGCCGCTTCCAGCTGCTGGAGCAGGAGCAGGTGGGCATTGAGGGCCTTCTGCAGCTGGGCCAGCCGCTCGGGGTCGCCCTGCGCGTCGACGATCGCCTGCTGGAGCTCGGCGACGTAGGCGGTCAGGGCCGCCTCGACGCCATTCGGGTCCGCGGCGCCGGCGGCGTGCTCGGCGTCCTCGACCCGCTGCTCGAGCAGATCGACATGGGCCGCGGCTCGAGCGTCGGGCTGGGCCGGCAGGAGCGCGGTCTGGAGCCACACCCGGGCCGGGTAGAACGGGCCGCCGGGCGAGGCCATCACGCCGACGCTCGCCCCGAACACGAGCGACGCACCGAGGAACGCGGCGGCACCGCGCCGGGCCAACGAGCCGTGCAGCCAGCTGAACGCGCCGCGCGGGGTTCGGCGCTGCCGCTCCGCCTCGGCGAGGCGTTCGGCCTCGAAGGCCTGGACCGCGGCGAGATCCGCCGCGCGAGCGACCACGTAGCGGCGCATCCGGTGCGAGGCCTCAGGCGATGGCGAGAGCCGCGCGGCAGCGTAGGTCGCGAGCCGATGATCCAGCTCGTCGTGGCCCGTGCTCTGCTCGCGGTACTGGTCCGTCATCCCGTCTCGGTCTCGTCCTTCGTCTTCACCCCGAGCTGCCGCCGGAGCGCCTCGATGGCCCGGAACTGGAGGCCCCGGATCGTGCCCTCGTTGCGGCCCATGAGGCCGGCCACCTCCCGCGGCGACAGCCCGGCGAAGAAGCGGAGGGCGACCACCTCCCGCTGGTCCGGCGTGAGCCGCTGGAGGGCCGCGGCGACGGCGTCGAGGTCGGTCCGGAGGATCGCGAGGCCTTCCGGGCCTCGATCCTCGGTCGGCCGGCTCGTGGCCGCCGCCAGGTCGGCGTGGTCTCGATTGGTCCTGCTGTGGTCGATCGTCGCGTTCCGGGCCAGCCGGAAGAGCCAGCCTCCGAATGGGATGCCCCTGGCCTCGTACCGAGGCAAGGCCTCCAGGGCCTTGACGAAGACGAGCTGCGTCAGGTCCTCCGCGTCGCTCGGACGGCCGACGCGGCTGGCGACGAAGCGATAGATCGCCCCGTGGAACTCATCGAAGATCCGACCGAAGGCTTCGGGATCCCCCGCCTGGGCCTCCGCCACGAGCCGGTCCAGCGTTTCGCCGTCCATCCGGGTAACGATCCTCGGCCCGTTCCGTTATGCCGCGGTCGCGATCGGGATGAGGGTTCGCTGCCCATCCCGCCGGAACGCGAGGCTCTCGAAGCCGGCCTCCAGGATGATCTGGCGGGCGAGATCGAAGTGCTGGGCGAGCCGATCGTGACGGTGCGCGTCGGAGCCCGCGACCACCCGCCTGCCGCCGAGCGCACGGTATCGGGCGACGATCGCGGCCGACGGATACGTCTCGGCGCCGGGATAGATCAGGCCGCTCGTGTTGACCTCGAGCGCGACGCCGGATTCGGCGACGGCCGCGAGGACCGGCTCGAGGAGGTCGGATCGGGCGGCGAGGTCGGCCGCGGTGATCCAGGGGTGGAGGTAGCGCTTCACGACGTCGAGATGGCCGATCGTGTCGAACAGGCCCGATCGCACCCCCGCCATGACCTCCTTGTAATACGGCGCGACGATCTCGTCCAGCGGCCGGCCGCGGATCCACGAGCCGACGTCGGCCCGGCGGTAGGGCGAATCGGGCAGGTCGTGGACGGAGCCGATGACGTAGTCGTAGCGGTGCTTCCGGAGGTGATCGCGGAAGTCGTCCTCCCAGCTCGTGCTCCAGGTGAGCTCGGCCCCGAACCTGATCGTGACCCCGAGCGGGCCCCACCGTTCTGCCGCGTCACGGACGGTCCGCTCCCGATCGGCGAAGGTCGTGTACTCCCAGGCCGGGTCACGCCGGTCGAAGTCGACATGGTCGGTGATCGCGATCTCCGGCAGTCCCTGCTCGAGGGCCAGCGCGGCGTAGACGTCGATCGGGACGCGGCTGTCCGGCGACTGGTCGGTGTGGACGTGCGCGTCGAGGGGCAGTGGCGGCGCGGCTGGCAGGGAGCTCAAGAAGTGCTCAGGCCGAGATGAGTCCCAGCTCGTTGCCGACCTTGGCGAAGGCCTCGAGCGCCCGATCGAGATGCTCGTCGGTGAGGGCTGCCGTGACGATCGTCCGGAGGCGGGCCTGGTCGAGCGCGACCGTCGGGTAGACGACGGAGGTCGCGAAGACGCCCTCCTCGAAGAGCCGGCCCGAGAACCGGATCGCGGCCTCCGAGTCGCCCACGATCACCGGCGTGATGGGTGTCTCGGAGCGGCCCGTGTCGAAGCCGAGCCGGGTCAGCTCCGCCTTGAAGCGCTTCGTCGACGCCCACAGCCGCTCCATCAGCTCGGGCTCTTCCTCCATGATCCGGATCGCCTCGCGACAGGCGGCGGCGACCGCCGGCGGATGCGACGTGGAGAAGAGGAACGGCCGGGCGCGCTGGATGAGGATGTCGCGGAGGGCCTGCGAGCCGGCGACATAGCCGCCGAGGACCCCGACGGCCTTCGACAGGGTCCCGACCTGGATCGCGACCCGGCCCTTGAGCCCGAAGTGGTCGACCGTGCCGCGGCCGTTGCGGCCGAGGACGCCCGAGCCGTGTGCATCATCGATGAAGACCGCGGCACCGAACTCCTCGGCGGCCTCGACGATCCCGGGCAGCGGCGCGATGTCGCCGTCCATCGAGAAGACGCCGTCGGTCACGACGAGGACCAGGCGATAGGGCCCGGAGCCGTCCGGCCGGCCCTTCTCCCGGGCCTCACGAAGGATCTCGCGGAGCGCCTCGACATCCTTGTGCGGGAACACCTTGCGGGGCGCCTTCGAGAGGCGCATCCCATCGATGATCGAGGCGTGGTTCAGGGCGTCCGAGACGATCAGGTCCTGCTCGCCGGTGATCGTGGGCATGACGCCGGTGTTGGCCGTGAAGCCGGACTGGAACGTCAGGACGGCCTCGCTGCCCTTGAACTCGGCAAGCTCCGACTCGAGCGCCTCGTGCAGGGTCATCGTCCCGGCGATGGTTCGAACGGCGCCGGAGCCGACCCCGAACTCCTCGACGGCCTTCAGCGCGGCCTGCCGCATCCGCGGGTGATGAGTCAGCCCGAGATAGTCGTTCGACGACAGGCTGATCACCTCCCGGCCGTCCATCGTCGTGACGGGACCCTGGGCTGCACTCATAACGCGCAGCGGCCGATAGAGGTGCCTGGCCTTGAGGTCGTCGATCTCGTCGGCCAGGAAGGCGAGGGGATCTCGAGTCGCGGTTGTCATGTCGTCAGCTCACCCAGTTCATGATCACCTTGCCCGAATCGCCGGAGCGGGCGGCGGCGAACGCGGCCTCATGGTCGCGGAATCCGAAGCGGTGGGTGATGACCGGGCTGATGTCGAGGCCTGACTGGACGAGGACCGCCGCCTTGTACCAGGTCTCGTACATCTCCCGGCCGTAGATCCCCCGCAGGGTGAGCTGGTTGAAGATGATCTCGTTGAGGTCGAGCGAGATCTCGGCGGTCGGCAGGCCGAGCAGGGCCATGTTGCCGCCGTGGGCCATGTTGTCGATCGCGGTCCGGATCGCCGTCGCGTTGCCGGAGCATTCCAGGACCACGTCGAAGCCCTCGACCATCCCGAGCTCGCGCTGGACGTCGCCGAGGTCGCGCTCGCGCGGATCGATCGCGATCGTGGCGCCCAGCTGCATCGCCAGGTCGCGCCGGAAGGCGTTCAGCTCCGAGACGACGACCAGGCGGGCGCCGGCATGGCGGGCGATCGCCGTCGCCATGAGGCCGATGGGCCCGGCGCCGGAGACGAGGACGTCCTCGCCGAGGACCGGGAACGAGAGCGCCGTGTGGACGGCGTTGCCGAACGGATCGAAGATGGCCGCGACGTCCTCGTCGACGCCCGGCCAGTGGTGCCAGATGTTCGTGTGGGGCAGCACCACGTACTCCGCGAACGCGCCGTCCCGCTCGACCCCGAGGCCGACCGTGTACGGGCAGAGGTGGCGCTGGCCGGCCATGCAGTGGCGACAGCGCCCGCAGGTGACGTGGCCCTCGCCGCTCACGAGATCGCCGGGATGGAAGTCCGAGACGTTGCTGCCGACCTCCACGATGTCGCCGACGAACTCGTGGCCGACGATCAGCGGCGGCTTGATCGTCTTCGCGGCCCAGCCGTCCCACGAGTCGATGTGGAGGTCGGTGCCGCAGATCCCCGTCTTGTGGACCCGGATCAGGACATCGTTGATCCCGGGCACGGGATCCGGCACGGTCTCGAGGCGCAGCCCGGGTCCCGCCTCGGTCTTGACGAGCGCGAGCATCCCGGCCTGGCCTGGCGCTAGCTCGAGGTCGGCCCCGGCGACGCCGGCGCGGGGCTGGCGCTGGGCTCCGTCGATGGGGCGGTCGTGCCCGTCGGCCCCGGGACAGGGGTCGGCGCGGTGCACTGGACCTCGGGATTCGTACGCTCGCCGTTCTGGGCGAAGAAGGCAAGGACGTCGTCGGGCTGCCACGTGTCGAGCGGCAGGACCATGTCCCACACGAGCGCGGCGTACGGGAAGGCCATGTCGTCGAAGCGGGTGATCACCGGGCCGATCGCGCCCTTCGGGATATTGCAGACCGGGCTGTTCGGGAACGAGCTGTAGAAGGTCCTCAGCGCGTTCTGCTGGTTGTCGTCGCAGTTGTCCCCGGTCGCACAGCGGTACAGCACGACGAGGGCGCCGTGCTCGAGATTGTGGATCCAGTTCTGGGGAACGGTCGTCTCGTTCGGGCCGTAGACCCGCGGCGGGATCGGGCCGGCGACGCCGGCCTGGTTGTAGTGGAGGCCGCTCGCGGGCGGGCAGAACGTGTACTTGACGCGGGTTCCCACCGCGACATGGGTTCGGCCCATGTCGTCCTGGAAGTAGCCGAGCTGCGGCGTGGCGCTCGGGGCTGTGGTCGGCGCCGGGCTCGGCGGCGTCCACATCGTCAGGCAGGTGTATGCCTTCTGGCTGAAGCTCTGGTAGACGAAGAAGCCGGCGATCGCGACGACCACGGCGACGCCGGCCCACAGGAGTCGGGTCCGGTTTCGATCGAGGAACGACTGGCGCGGCGGGGGGACGCGGCGCGACCTGGGGCCGGTCCGGCCCTTCGGGGGCGTCCGGCGCGGGGCCGTGATCAAGCAGACCTCATGAGGTGGGGGTGGAGTGGCGGAAGGGTACCAGCCACGGCCTACACCTCGTCGAGCCAGGCCTCGACGCCCGGGCGCGACAGGCCCCGGAACAGCAGCGCCGCGAAGGCCGCGAGGGCGATCGCCGGAACGAGGAGGCCGTTCGCCAGGGCCAGCAGGACCGGCATGACCGCGAGGCTGGCGAGCCCGAGCGAGAGCGTGCGGGCCGCGGCCTTGCGCTGCAGGACGAGGGTGAGCGTGAAGATCGTGTACGCGAGCAGGGCCATCACGACGAGGCCGGGCAGGCTGACCGGCATGTCGGCCGCCATGTCGATGATCGTCGGCAGGCTGAGCCCGAGCCCGGCCAGAATCAGGAACCCGTAGACGAGGAAGAGCGCGATGCCCCAGGGCATCACGCGGCGGCGATCAGTCACGGCGGGAATTCTGCCGGTTGTCGTGCGACGATCATCGCGATGCCCGTCGACACGCCAGCGTGGGTCCGCGACGCCGTCTTCTACCAGGTCTTTCCGGACCGGTTCGCGGCGAGCTCGCGGATCATCAAGCCGGGCCCCCTCCAGGCCTGGGACGCGGCGCCGACGGTCGACGGCTTCAAGGGCGGCGACCTGCTCGGTGTCGTCGAGCGGCTCGACCACATCGCGTCGCTCGGCGCGACTGCGATCTACCTGACGCCGGTCTTCCAGTCGGCCTCGAACCACCGCTACCACACGTACGACTACCTGGCGGTGGACCCGCTGCTCGGCGGCGACGCCGCGCTCCGGGAGCTGCTCGATGCCGCCCATGCCCGCGGCATCCGGGTGGTTCTCGACGGGGTCTTCAACCACACCGGCCGAGGGTTCTGGGCGTTCCATCACGTCCTCGAGACCGGTGCTGGGTCGCCCTACCGCAACTGGTTCGAGTTCGACCAGGGGGGTCTCGATCGACACAAGCCCCTGGACGCTTATCCGATCGGCCGGCTTCGGGAGGGCTGGCCCCGCGACGAGCCGTGGCCCGGGCTGACCGACACGGGCCCAGGCACGGCGCGGGAGCGCCTTGGATACGACGCCTGGTGGGGCATCCCCGCGCTCCCGAAGCTGAACATCGCGGAGCCCGTCGTCCGGGAATACATCTGGTCCGTCGCGGAGCACTGGCTGCGGTTCGGCATCGACGGCTGGCGCCTCGACGTGCCCGGCGAGATCCAGGACCCGCCGTCCTGGGCCGAGTTCCGGCGTCGCTGCCGGGCGGTCAACCCCGAGGCGTACCTCGTCGGCGAGATCTGGGATGTGGCTCCCGAGTGGACATCCGACGAACGCTTTGACGCGCTCATGAACTACCCGCTGGCCGAGGCGATTCTCGGCTTCGTGGCGGGCCGGGACCTCAACGAGGCGCTGCTCAGAACGCATCACGAGTACTCGAAGATCGTTCGCCTCGACGGCGCCGGGTTCGGCGCCCGGCTCGCCGAGCTGCTCGGCGCGTACGACCCGGCGGTCGTCGCCGTCCAGCTC
>JBKPRF010000187.1:0-5858 GCA_046734475.1 Chloroflexota bacterium | reverse complement strand
GACACGGACCTCGCCGCGGGCAGGCGCGCGCTGATCACTCGCGGCCCCTCGGGCAGCGTCGTCCGTTCGAACATCGCCGGGATGGTACCCGCCGGGTCGGGCCGAGCCGGAATCGAACGGCCGGCGCCCGAGGGGCGCCGGCCGCCGTGAAGCCGAGTGAGCGACGGCCTACTTGGGCAGCAGCGCGTCGATCCAGTTCTGGAGGAAGAACACGACGAAGGCGATCCCGACGACCCACATGAGCGGGTGGATCTCGCTCATCTTGCCCTTCACGAGCTTGATGAGAATCCAGAAGATGAAGCCGGCGCCGATCCCGACCGTGATGTCGTAGGTCAGCGGCATGAGGATGATCGTGAGGAGGGCCGGCAGGCCGTCCTCGAGGTCGCCGACGTTGATGTCGCGAACCTGGGTGAACATCAGGTAGCCCACGAGCACCAGGGCCGGCGCTGTGGCCTGGCTCGGGATGATCCCGGCCAGGGGTGCGAGCAGGATCGCGAGCAGGAAGAGGACGCCGGTCACGACGCTCGTGAAGCCGGTGCGACCGCCTTCCGCGACACCGGCCGCGCTCTCGATGTACGTCGTGTTCGACGACACACCCGACGCACCGCCCACGAGCGCCGCGAGGCTGTCAATCAGGAGCACTCGTCCAACGCCGGGGACTGTGCCGTCCTCCTTCGCAAGGCCCGCCTCGGCGGCGACGCCGGTGACGGTTCCCATCGTGTCGAAGAAGTCCGTCAGCATGATGGCGAAGATCACGAGGATCGCAGTCAGCAGCGGCAGCGTCGAGAAGACGTTCGTCAGGTCGAAGTTGCCGATCGTCGAGAACGACGGCGTGAGCGTCAGGGTCGAGGGGACGGTGGCGACGCCGGCGACGAGCGCGACGACCGTCGTCACGAGGATCGAGATGACGAGTGCCGCCCGGACACGGCGGGCCCACAGGATCGCCGTGAGGGCGAGGCCGAAGAGGAAGACGAACTGGCCGGTGGTGGTCGGCAGGGCCGGCACGAGCGCCGGGCCCTTATCCGGCGTGTTCCCCGTCGAGCCGATGAGGCCGCCGTTGAAGAAGCCGATGAAGAGGATGAAGAGCCCGATCCCGGCACCGATCGCCCGCTTCAGTGCGAGCGGGACGGCATTCATCACGGCTTCCCGGAAGCCGACGAGCACCAGGATCGTGACGGCCAGACCCTCGAGGACGATGACGCCCATCGCGCCGGCCGGGCTCAGGCCGCGCCCGGTCAGGGTGAAGGCGACGATCGCGTTGATCCCGAGACCAGCCGCGAGGGCGAACGGGTAGTTTCCGAAGACGCCCATCGCGATCGTCATGATCCCGGCGACCAGCGCCGTGCCGGCCGAGACGGCCGCGGTGGCGGCCGGGTCGAGCTTGAACCCGGCACCGAGGATGCCGGCGTTCACGAAGATGATGTAGACCATGACCATGAACGTGGTCAGGCCGGCCCTCGCTTCAGTGGCGAGGTTGGTGCCGCGCTCGGCGAACTTGAAGTAGTCGGCGATCATGCCGCCGCCGCTGGAGCGCGGTGCCGCGTCAGTCATCGCAGCCACGTCGGACCGTTCCCTCCTCCTCTGGTGCGCGCCGCGCCCGAGGGGACAGCGGGTCGCGCATCCCTCCCTGGGCCCGTCACCGGACCCGCGATGGCCGCGATGGTACGCCGCGGGATTACCCGGTTGGCGCCCGAATCGCGACCCTGGGAGTCGAGGTTGAGGGCGGCGAGCGGCTACTCGTCGGGGTTGGAGCCGGGACCGGAGCCCTCGAGCCCGAGGAGCTCCATCTGGACGAACCCGGACGTGTCGAACGACAGCTGGTGGGGCTCGAACGGCGAGGTCGAGCCGTCCCCGCCGGGGGTGAACTCGACGATGACCGCCTCGTCGCCCTGGACGAGGGTGTAGACGAGGAGCTGATCCGGCCTGGTCTGGAAGTCCAGGTGCTCGAACGAGTCCACGTTGACGGTGATCGCGATCGGCGTGAAATACGTCGAGACGTCGGGCTGGTCGACGACGATCCGCTCGACCCAGCCGGTCCCGTGGGTCACGACCTCGCGGCCGCGCGTGTAGCGATAGGAGACGGTCTGCTTGAGGAGCGGTCGCAGGAGGTTGAGCATGTCCTCGCGGCTCGTCACGACGCCCTGGTTCACGAAGAACTTGGCCGGCGGCTGACTGGGCACGGGCTCCTCCTCCGGGGGCACTCGGGAAGGCGGCACGGGAGCGGCGCGGGCGACGAGGGGCGGCGCGAGAACCGCGTCCGATAGTAGCGCGAGGGTCGCGCCGGCAGAAGCCCTCGCCGGGAGTCGAAATGGCGCCGCGTATGATCCCGCCGTGCTCCTCGCGGTCGACATCGGCAACTCGAACGTGACGATCGGCTCGTTCCGGAACGGCGCCCTCGTGGCGACCCGGCGGGCGACGACGATGCCGCACGCGACCGCCGACGACCTCGAGCGGCTGCTCGAGGACCTGCTTCGGCTCGACGACACCGCGATCGCCGACGTCTCCGCGATCGCCTGTGCCTCGGTCGTCCCGAGCCTCACCGCGGCGCTCGAGCGCCTTGCGGAGCGCCGCGAGCGGCCACTCCTCCTGGCGAGCGCCGGGACGGTGCCGCTGCCGGTTCGCGTGGACCGGCCGGCCGAGGTCGGCGCGGACCGGCTCGTCAATGCGCTGGCGGCCGGCCGGCTCTACGGCACTCCGGCCGTCGTCGCGGACTTCGGGACCGCGACGACCTTCGACTGTGTCGCCTCCGACGGTGCGTATGTCGGCGGCGCGATCGCTCCGGGACTCGAGCTCGGCCTGGACGCGCTCGCGGCCCGCACGGCGAAGCTGCCGCGGGTCGAGCTGCGGACCCCCGACCGGGCGATCGGCCGCGACACCGTGTCGGCGATCCAGAGCGGCACGGTGTTCGGCTACCAGGCTCTCGCGTCCGGGATGCTCGGACGGATCCGGCGGGAGCTGGCCGACGCGAACGACGTCGCTCCGGGCGACGTCAGGACCATCCTCACCGGCGGGCTGGCTCTGGCCCCCTGGGCGGCCGGGATCGACGGCGTCGACGCCGTCGACGTCGACCTGACGCTCAAGGGCCTGGCGATCCTCCACGCCGAGGTGGCCGGCGGGACGCCACTCCAGCTGGGGCTGTCATGATCGAGGCGAAACGCCGGCTCGAGGGCCGGCTCGTCGCGCTCGGCGTGACCGGCTCGATCGCCGCCTACAAGGCCGTCGAGCTGCTGCGGCTGCTCGCCGCGGAGGGCGCGGATGTCGTGGTCCTGCTCTCCCCGGCGGCGTCCCGCTTCGTCGGGCCGCTCACGTTCGCGGCCCTCTCCCGACATCCGGTCGAGACGGACGTCCTGGCGCTGCTCCCGGATGGCCGGATCGGCCACATCGTCGTCGGTGACTCGGCCGATGCCATCGTGGTCGCGCCCGCGACCGCCCACTTTCTTGGCGCGATCGCGGGCGGCCTCGCCGGCGATGTCGTCACGGCCGCCTGCCTCGCGACGAGCGCCCCGGTCGTCGTCGCGCCGGCGATGGACGGCGACATGTGGCGCCATCCCGCGACCCAGGCGAATGTCGAGCGCCTGCGCGACGACTTCGGGTACGCGATCGTCGAGCCCGACGAAGGGCGGCTCGCCTCGGGCCAGACAGGCATCGGCCGGCTGGCCGAGCTCGGGCGGATCGTCGACGCCGTGGCGGCGGCCGTGGCGGACCGGCCCATCCGGGCAGCGGATCCCGGCGCGCGACCGCCGATCGTCGATCGAACGGTGCGCGACGCCGATCTCGTCGGCCGGCGGGTCGTCGTCACCGCTGGCGGCACGCGCGAACCAATCGATCCCGTGCGATTCATCGGCAACCGCTCAACCGGGAGGATGGGCGTCGCGCTCGCCGAGGCGGCGCTCGATCGCGGTGCCGAGGTCGTGCTCGTCGCGGGACCCGTGGAGGTCCCACTGCCCGCTGCCGCGACCGTCGTCCGGATCGAGTCGACCGGCGAGCTGCGGGCCGCCCTCAATCGGGCGATGTTCGACGGCCCGCGCCGGACCGACGCCCTCGTCATGGCCGCCGCCGTGGCCGACTTCAGTCCCGCCAATGCCGCCGCGGTGAAGGTGAGCCGGAAGGAGGGCCTGACCCTGCAGCTCGAGGCGACGCCGGACCTGCTGGCCGAGGTGGCGCGCGTCGTGCACGGCATGGACGCGAACGGCGCGCCGACGCGTGCGCCCGTGCGACCAGCGCCGGTGCTGGTCGGCTTCGCCGCCGAGACCGGCTCGATCGAGCGCGCGGCGGAGAAGCTCCGGGCGAAGGGTGTCGACCTGCTCGTCGCCAACGACGTCGCCGAGGCGGGCTCCGGCTTCGGCACGGACACCAACCGCGTCTCGATCCTCGACGCCGCCGGCGCCCGCGACGATCTACCGCTCCTCTCGAAGCGCGAGGTCGCCGACCGGATCCTCGACCGGGTCGCGGCCGCGTTGGACGCTCGGGATGCGGCGGCGCAGACTGTTGCCGAGGCAACGAGCGCGTCGCCCGGCGCGCCGCAGGAGGCGTCGTCACGATGAGCGCACCCGGGGAGGCGGTCCGCCGCCTGACGATCTCGGACATCGGCCGGATGCATGCCGATGGCGAGCGGATCGCGATGCTCACGGCCTACGACTACCCAACCGCCCGGATCCTCGACGACGCCGGGATCCCGATGCTGCTCGTCGGCGACTCGCTCGGTCAGGTCATGCTCGGCTACGAGACGACGGTGCGGGTCACGATGGACGAGATGCTCCATCACGCCCGGGCCGTGGTCCGAGGCACGAAGCGCGCCGTGGTCGTCGGCGACATGCCGTTCCTCACCTACTCGAGCGTCGACGAAGCCCTCGAGAACGCCGGTCGCTTCATGCGCGATGCCGGGACGCAGGCCGTCAAGATCGAGGGCGGGGTCCGGAGCGCGCGGATCGTCGAGTCGATGGTCAAGGCGGGCATTCCGGTCATGGGCCACATCGGCTGGACGCCCCAGTCGCAGCACGGCCTCGGGGGCAAGGTCCGGGTCCAGGGCAAGAGCCGCGACGCCGCGCGGGCGCTGCTGAGCGACGCGGTCGCGATCCAGGACGCCGGCGCCTTCTCGATCGTGCTCGAGCTCGTGCCCGAGCAGCTGGCAAGCGTGATCACCTCGCGCCTTCGCATCCCGACGATCGGGATCGGGGCGGGCGCGGGCTGCGCCGGGCAGGTCCAGGTCGTGACCGACCTCATCGGCCTCGGCGACTTCTCGCCGAAGCACGCCAAGCGCTACGCGGATGTCCAGGGCTCGATCGCCACGGCGGCCCGGGACTGGGCCGCCGATGTCGCTGCCGGCCGGTTCCCGGGACCCGAGCAGACCGTCCGGATGGACGACGCCGTCCTCGACGAGGCCCTCGGCCGCACCGCCGACGACCGGGCGGCGCCGGTCGACCCGTCGACGACGGCGATTCCGCTCGACCGCGATCTCTAGGTCCGCTGCTCCCGCGCGACCGGGCACGATGACCCGCGTCGTCCGGACCCGGGCCGAGCTTCGTGCGGCGCTCGCTGACGCGCCCCGACCGCTCGGGCTCGTGCCGACGATGGGCTGGCTCCACGACGGCCACCGCACCCTGATGCAGCGGTCTCGCGCCGCCGACGCGACGACCGTCGTCTCGATCTTCGTGAACCCGCGGCAGTTCGGCGACCCGAAGGACCTCGAGCAATACCCGCGCAATGAGGCTCGCGACGTCGAGATCTGCGAGCAGGAGGGCGTCGACCTCGTCTTCGCGCCGTCGGTCGAGGAGATCTACCCTCCGGGCTTCCAGACGACGGTCCGGCTCGGCCCGATTGCCGACCCGCTTGAAGGCGCGGCGCGGCCGGGCCACTTC
>JBKPRF010000186.1:0-7280 GCA_046734475.1 Chloroflexota bacterium | reverse complement strand
GTGCTGTCCGCGTCCGTCGCGCTGACCGTCACGCCGACCGGGCTGACGTACCAGTTGTTCGAGCCGTCGGGCGAGCTCGGAGACAGCGTGATCGTCGTCACCGGTGCCTGGCCGCTGAACTCGTACGCCCCGAGGTCGGGCTCCGCATCCCGGAAGACGCCGCGCTGGTCATCGGGTGTCGCCGACGCCGGGTCGGCTCCGCCGATGGCCTGACTCCCGGGCAGGAGCGCCATCGTCGGGGTCTTGCCGGGCGCGTTGAGCTGGAGCGGGCCCAGCAGCGGGTCGTCGCCCAGGTTGATGTTGAAGCACGGCGTCGCCTCGTCGTTGTCGTGCAGCGTCACGAGGTTGTTGGCCGACTGCGCGTTTGTCACGCCACCGAGGACGAAGCATTCGTCGTGTGCGGTGGGGCCGCCGTTGCCACCGATGATCGAGTTGCGCATCCGAAGGTCGGCGTCGTTGCCGCGGGTGGACTTGTACATGACCAGGCCCGCGCCACTGCCGGTGCTGTCGTTGGCGCTGATCGTGACGTTGTTGATGTTGACGAAGCCGTCGACGGCGAAGATCGCGCCGCCGGCATCGGCCCCGTTCTGCGCCGAGTTGCCGGCGAGGCCGTGGTTCACGCTGTTCCCGGCGAACGTGCTGTTCTGGATGACGATCGTGGCGTTGTCGCCGAAGATCGCGCCGCCCAGCGCCGCACCGCCGCCGCCGCCGGCCTCGCCGCCGTGACCGGCGAAGGTACCGCCGGCACCTTCGCTGCCCGGGTGGAGGCCGCCGCCGATGTCGAGCTCCTGGCCCGAGCCGCCGCCGCCGCCGAACCCGCCGTCGCCACCGTTTGAGCCCGGGCCGGCGCCGCCGCCACCACCGCCGATAGCGCCGCCGTGACCGCCATCGGCATCCTCGCCGGCACCGCCGCCGCCCCCGCCGTAGCCGCCGTCGCCGCCATCGCCGCCGGAAAACGGATCGAAGATCGGCACGCGCTCGGTCCCACCACCACCACCGCCGCCGGAGCAGCCGGGATCACCGTCGTCGGCGCCGCCGGTGAGCTCGTCGTAGATCCCACCTTCGCCGCCGCAGCTCTCCCCGGGGGTGGAATCGACACCGGACGTCACCGTCCCGCCGCCGCCGCCGCCGTCGATGCCGGGCGCGTCGGCGCCGTCGCCGCGGGATCCACCGCCACCACCACCGTCAAATCCGGTGGTGCTGCCGCCGTTCCCGGAGAGGCCGCCGCCTCCGCCGAAACCGGTCGCATAGTGGGCAGACCCGCCGTTCCCGCCGGTGGCCGTGTTGCCTTCGAACGTCGTCCAGCCGATTCCGAGCCGACCGCCCACGACGTACACGGCACCGCCTGCGCCGAGGCCGCCACCACCACCCTCCGCGCCGTTGCCGCCGCGGATCGCGAAGCCCTTGATGTCCATCTCGTGGAGCGTGAGATCGCCGTCGGGCGCGACAGCGAAAGCGCGCGTGAGGCGACCGAGCGGCTGGCGCTGGAAGCGCGCCCCCTGGCCCTCGATGTCGATCACGGACGTGACGATGGGCGTGGCCGTCGGTCCGGTCGGGTTGTCGTAGTCGTCGATCGGATCGGCGACCGTGAAGACGGCCAGCGGCGGCAGCCAGATCGTGTCGTCGCCGTTCCCGGCCACGCAGCCGGTCGTCACGTCGGACCCGACATTGGTTGGATCCGGCGCGGTGTTGTCGTCGCGATTCGCGGAGTAGATGGCTTCCTGGAGGGAGCACTCGCCGTCGTCGTTGATCTCCTGATTGGTCGTGGTCACGTAGATGTCGGTGGCCGCGTGCACGGCCGGAGCCGTGGCGACCGCCGACAGCATCAGTAACGCGCTTGCCGCGAGCGATCCGCCTCGGCGGATCACCGTGGCTGAACTGATCGGTGTACGCATCTCAAACTCCCAAGTACAACGCTGCCCGGTGGTGCTGCTCAGACCTCGATCGACAGCTCGTAGACCTCCGTCGTGAGATGGCCGGCCCGCTCGTGGATCCGCATCACCGATTCCTTCGACGGGCCGACCGCAAGGCAGAAGACCTTGCCGGCGTCGGGATCGAGCCATGCCCGTTCGAAGTGGACGCCCTCGTCGGCCTCGATCGCGAGGTCGCGGTCGTGGGCCTCCTGCAGCTGCGCGGCAGTGACCCCGAAGAACCCCGAATGGACGTCCATGAACCTCGCCATCGCTCGCTTCCTCGTGCGGCGTCGCTGTTGTTGCGACCTGAGACGAGACTCGCAAGCGGTGGCCGCGTCGCCATCGGTCGAGCGACCGATGAACCCTCGGCCGGGCTACGTATTCCTGGTCCGGCGAATTCGGGCAAACACGACAGGCTTTGGCACAGTTCGGTAGGCCAACAGCGCCGAATCGTGCGATGATCGAGCCGTGATCGCGAAGCCCACGCGGAACGACTGGCTGCTGCTCCTGGCCCTCGGGATCATGTGGGGCACCAGCTACGTCTGGATCAAGATCGCCGTCGAGTCACTCTCGACCTTCACCCTGATCGCCGCGCGGCTGGGCATCGGCCTGGCCCTGCTCGCCGCCGTCGCCTACGCCCGCAAGGTCCAGCTGCCACGAGAGCCGCGCGTGTACTGGCACCTGCTCGTGATGTCGGTGATCAACATCGTCATCCCGTTCACGCTCATCACGACCGCGGAGCAGCAGGTCGACTCGAACATCGCCGCGATCATCAACGGCTCGGTTCCGCTGTTTGTCGTGATCATCGCGGCGTTCGCGCTCCATGACGAGCCGTTGACGGTCAATCGCCTGGCCGGCATCTCGATCGGCTACGTCGGCGTGGTCGTCCTCGTCAGCCGCGGCCTCTTCGGCGGCCAGGCGGCGGGCAGCCTCGGCGGCGAGCTCATGCTGGTCGGCTCGACCCTCGCCTACGCGTTCGGCGCGGTCTATGCCCGGGCGAAGATGCGGGGCGTGCCGCCGCTCGTGCCGGCGCTGTTCCAGGTGGCCTTCGCGTTCGTGATCATCTCGGCGATCGCCCTGGCCACAGAGCACCCGTTCGCGACCAGCTGGACCGGCAGCGGGGTCATCGCGATCCTGTGGCTCGGCATCCTCGGGTCGGGCCTGGCCTACATCCTCAACTTCCGGCTGCTGTCCCGGATCGGCGCAGGTGGGACCTCGATCCTCGCCTACCTGCTGCCGATCGTCGGGATCGTGTCGGGCTTCGCCCTCCGCGGCGAGCCGGTCGACGCGACGCTCCTGGTCGGGACGGCGCTCGTCCTCGGCGGCATCGGCCTCACCACGACGAGGTTCGGCCAGCGCACCCTGTTCGGACGCGCCGCTACGGCGACAACGCCAGGAGGACCGCCCCCACCACGATGAGGGCCGCGGCGGCGATCTTCGCGCCGGCATCGCGCCCGCCCGAGGCTTCCCCCATCCGCAGCGAGCCCCACGCCGCGGCGAGGACGATCCCCGACTCGCGGAGCGGCGCGACCGTCGCGAGCGGCGCGATGGAGTACGCGAACAGGATCAGCAGGTAGGCGGTCAGCGACAGGACGCCCGCGAGGCCATCGCGGCCGAGGAGCGCCACCGATCGCCGTGACCCGGCCGGCGGCGGCGCGAAGAGTCCCCGGCGTCGACCGATCCAGACCGCGGTCGAGAGGATCGCCGTGGCGAACACGGCCAGGAACGCCCCATACAGCCACGGCGGCAGGGCCCGGACGCCGAGCCGGTCGACAGCCGAGTAGGCGGCGATGGTGAGGCCGGTGGCAAGGGCGAAGCCGATCGCCCCGCGATGCTCCCGGCCCGCCTCCTGCAGCGCCCGCCACGGCCGCGCGACCAGCAGGATCCCCGCGAGCAGGCACGCGACCCCGAGCGCCGCGCCGGCGGCGAGCCGCTCGCCGAGCAGGAGCACCCCGACGAGCACGGCGAGCAGGGGCGCGCTGCCGCGCGCGAGCGGGTACACGAGCGACAGCCCGCCGCGGGCATAGGCGCCGGCGAGGCAGATGAAGTACAGCGCCTCGAGCACGCCCGACCCCAGGGCCAGCCAGATCCCATTGGGATCGATCGGTGGCCGGCCGGCGGCGAACCAGCTCACGACGCCGATCGGCACGAGGACGATCGAGCCGATGGCCTGGAGCCGCACGGCCGTGCCGAGCGTGTCGCCCGACGTCTTGAGCAGGACGTTCCAGCCGGCGTGGAGCGTCGCCGCCACGAGGACTAGGGCAATCGCGAGTGGCGGCATTGCCCGAGATGCTAGCCGCGGAGGTCGCGCCTCCTCAGGCCCCAGGCGCCGATCAGCAGCCCGCCGGCGGCCAGCGCCAGCGAGACACCGACCCCCACCGGATCCCAGTGGCCGACGAGCGGCTGGCCGTAGTGGCTCGACAGGTCGAGGTCGGCAACCCAGTCAGGCAGCTTGAGCGCGTTCGCGAGCAGCGCGATGAGGAACATCCCGACGGTCACGACGATCACCGTCGGCGTGGCGAGCGAGCTGCGAGCGAGCCCTGCGACCGCGAGCCCGATCCCGGCGAGCGCCGCGCCATACAGGGCCAGCACGTACGTCCCGACCGTCGGGGCGATGACGTCGCTGCCCTGGCTGACCGCGCCGATGGCCGACGCGATCGCGACGATCGTGGTCGCGAGGAGGATCGCGCCGAACATCCCGAGGCCGCTCCGGACGAACCAGCCGAAGCGGCTCATCGGCGCGGACAGGACGACCTCGAGCCTGCCGCTCGATTCCTCGGACGCCCAGCCACCGACGATCGTGGCCGAGGCGAAGCCGAAGACGAGCAGCCCGAAGCCGATGAAGATCAGCTGGAGGACGCCCCCGACGGTCCCGAAGTCGATGTCGGGATAGACGACGGCCATGACCTGCTGGAGGCTCGGCACCGAGGCGATCATCGACGCGAGCTGGCCGGCCGAGGTCGAGATGAGCAGCACGTACAGGCCGATCCCGAGGCCCCACGCGGTCGCGACCGGGATCCGGTCCCCGAACGTCCGGCCGAGCGGCCCGCGGAGGCCGATGAGGAAGCCGGGCAGATGCGGTGCCGGCACCCGAAGCGTGATCCCCACATCGCGCCGCTCGAACGCCAGGACGCCGACGATCAGGAGGCCGACGGCGATCAGGGCCACGACGCCGACCGAGGCCCAGTCATACAGCCCGGCCAGCGGGATGTGGTTCGAGGTCCAGGCGTACCAGGACAGCGGGGTCGCCGACTCGAACGCCCCGACCATCGATCGGTAGCCGTTGACGAAATACGCCGTGAGCATGAGCACCGCGGCCACTCCGGCGCCGGCGCCGCGGCCCACGATCGAGGCCGCCGCGAACGCGATCGCTCCGGGGAGCAGCATCAGGGCGCCGGCCATGACGCCGTACGCGGCCGCATCGCCGAGCGCGATCTGGTCGCCGGGCAGCGTGCCGAAGGCAGCGCCCGAGGCCCACAGCGTGAGCGCGAGCCCGATCATCGCGATCGTCACGCCGACGACGTGAGCGGTGATCTTCTCGATCGCCACACGACGCCGCGTGAGCGGGCTCGTCAGGATGACGTCGAGGCTCCCGCGACCCGCCTCGGAGGCGAGCGTCCCGGAGAGGGCGACGATCGACCAGACGGGCAGGAGCAGCAGGAACACCGAGTGGTAGCGCCACTCCATCAGGCCGCCGAGGTGCTCGAGGCCGACCGGACGCCCGAGCTCGCCCTGGAAGACGGGCGGCAGGGTCGTGGCGAGGTTGATCATGTCCTGTCGCGTCTCGGGCGTGCCGAACGCCGAGGCGAACGCCGCGACCCCCGACAGGGTCATCAGCACGATGAAGACGAGCCCGATGACGATCGCCCGGCGCGAGTCGCGCATCGTCTTGCCGAACACGGTCCCGAGCCCGATCAGGCTCGCCCGCAGGGAGGCGCGCCGAACCGGGAGCGCCCCGGCGAGCGTGTCAGTGGACATCGCCGGCCGCCGCGGTCGTCGACTGGCCGTACTCGGCCAGGAAGGTCTCCTCGAGCGTCGGCTCGCGGCTCACGAAGTCGAGGAGCTCGTATCGCGCGGCGGCTCGCACCACCGGCGTGATCGGCCCCGACACGCGCATCCGGAGGAGGTGGTCATCGGCGACGACGTCGCTGACGCCCTCGACGGCCTCGAATTCCGAGGCCGGCACGGGGCCCGCGAACCGCAGCTCGACGAAGTGGTGCGCGAGGTCCCGCAGGCCCTCGACGCTGCCGGTCTTCACGATCCGCCCGTCACGGATGATCGCGACCCGGTCGCAGGTCCGTTCGACCTCGCTGAGGATGTGGCTCGACAGGAACACCGTCCGGCCCGCCTCGCGGGCCTCCCGGACGAGCTCGAAGAACGACTGCTGGACGAGCGGGTCGAGGCCCGACGTGGGCTCGTCGAGGATCAGCAGGTCGGGCTGGTGCTGGAGCGCGACGACGAGCCCGATCTTCTGCTTGTTGCCCTTCGAGAGCTCCTTGTAGCGGCGCTTTGGATCGATGTCGAAGCGCTCGATGAGCGAGCGCTGGTAGGCCCGGTCGACGCCGCCGCGGAGGTTCGCGAAGTACTCGATCGTCTGGCCGCCGGTGAGGCGGTCGTACAGCGCGAACTCGCCGGGGATGTAGCCGACCCGCTTGTGGATCGCGACCGGATCGGCGGTCGACTCGATGCCGAACACGAGAGCTCGGCCGCTCGACGGCCGGATGAGATCGAGGACCGTCCGGATCGTCGTGGTCTTGCCGGCGCCATTGGGGCCGAGGAAGCCGAAGACCTCGCCCTCCTCCACCTGGAGGTCGACGTCCACGATCCCGCGGTGCGGTCCGTACGACTTCGTGAGCTGCTCTGTCTTGATGACCCCGGTCATGCGACCCCCTTCCCCTTCCCTGTTCCACGCTCCCGGAGGAAGCGGTCGATGACGGCCGGGACCTCCTGCTCGACGAACGCCATGACGTCGACGAATTCCTGCAGCCGCGCCCGCTCCGACGCGGGTCGATCGGCGATGGCCAGGAGGCCGCGCTCCGCGATTACCCGCATCTGGCGGTAGATCGAGGCGGCGCTCGCGAGCATCGAGTCCAACGCCTCAGGCGGCGCGCTGAAGTACTCGCGGCGATCGCCGGGCTTCGTCGCCCGGCGGACGAGTCCCGCGTTCCCGAGCAGCCGAGCGGTGCCGCTGATCGCGCCGCGACTCGCGTGGAGCGCCTGTGCGATGTCGGCGGCCGTCTGCTCGGCGGGCTCGCAGATGAGCAACCAGCCCCACATCCGGCCCGCCATCGGCGTCATGCCGAGGGACGCCAGGAACTGACCCATCTCCTCGACGAACTGGCTCTCTCCGGGTGTCACGCGCCAGTG
>JBKPRF010000185.1:0-7534 GCA_046734475.1 Chloroflexota bacterium | reverse complement strand
GCCGGGATATGAGCGGCGGATGCCGCTCAACGGCCAGCGGCTGGCCTACGCGGACAGTCAGCGGCCGGACGACACGACACTGGCGACTGACGGCCTGACGTTCAATACCGCGATTCTCCCGAACCCGTTGCCGCCGCAGGACCTCGCGCGCTTCCTGCCCGTCCTCAAGCAGGCGGACACCGTCGTCCCGGCGATGAGCGCGCTGGCCGGAGCGGCCAAGGTCATCAGCTTCGAGTACCCGCCCGCGTACCTCACGTCGGGCTTCGCCAACAACAAGGCCGAAGCCTTCCTGCAGGTCGTCGGGGCGGCCGCCCCGATGGAGTTCGCGGGCCAGAGCGATCGGTCGGGCGGGCTCATCACCCCGAGCGTCAACGTGAGCGGGCTCAGCCGCCTGACCGGACCGATCGGGGGTGATGTCCAATCCGCCATCGCCGGGGCGGCGGGCTTCAACCTCGACCAGTTCTTCGCCGGGGTCCAGGCGAAGCTGTTCGGCGTCGTCAAGCTCACCGACCTGCTCAAGGCGGTCGGCTTCGATCCGGCGAACGTGCCGAAGTTCGTCGGCCAGACCCTCGACGTCGCCTCGACCCTCGCCGAGAACGCGCGCCAGCTGTCGCAGGCCGTGGCCGAGGTCGAGGCGGCGGTCCCAGCTCAGGCCAACGCGCTGAAGACCGCGCTGTCGACGTTCCTGGCCGACTTCGGGACACTCATGCAGGACCCGAAGAACCCGGCCGACCTGTCGGCCGACCTCTCGGCGATCGTGACCGGCCTCGGCCCCTTCGGTACCGCCGTCGAGAGCGCCGTGAACATCGAGCGGGCCCAGCGGGAGCGGATCGCGGGCCTTGTTCGGCGTCTCGACGACCAACTTGCCGATGCGGCCGCGGCGGCGAAGCTCCTGCAGCGGCTGGCGAAGGGCGAGCTCCTCCCGGAGGTGGTCTCGGCCCGCCTCGACTGGACGACGGACATCCCGCGCTGGCCGGCCGGCAGCGCCGACGGCGCGATCCTGTCGCCGGTCGACGCGTCAGGCACACCGATCAACGCCGCGAAGCTGACGCTGGCCGTCGAGATCCAGGCGCCGACGTCCCCGAATGGCAAGCCGACGGCCCTCGCGACCTGCTCGATCTCGGCCATCGACCTCCGGCTCATCGGATCGGTGACCTTCATCACCCTCCACTTCGAGAAGTTCGAGTTCTCGATCGTGCCGGGCAAGAAGCCGGACGTGAACGTCGTCTTCCGGGACCCCGACGGGATCGAGTTCGGCGGTCCGCTCGAGTTCGTGAACACGCTCCGGCGGATCATCCCGTTCGACGGGTTCAGCGACCCGCCGTATCTCGACGTCACGGCCGACGGCGTCAAGGCCGGCTTCGACCTGGCGATCCCGAACCTCTCGGTGGGCGTCTTCAGCCTCGAGAACATCTCGCTCGGGGCGCACGTTATGGTGCCGTTCCTCGACGACTCGCTCGAGGTCGGCTTCAACTTCTGCACTCGCGAGAACCCGTTCCGGCTCAGCGTGATGCTCTTCGCCGGCGGCGGCTTCGTCGGGATCACGGTCACGCCAGAGGGGGTCCGGATCCTCGAGGCCGCGCTGGAGTTCGGGGCGGCGGTCTCGCTCAACTTCGGCGTGGCGAGCGGCAGCCTCTCGGCGATGGGCGGGATCTACTTCAAGATCGAGTTCGTCGCGGGTGACCAGCAGTGCACCCTGACCGGCTACTTCCGGCTCCGGGGCGAGGTCGACGTCCTCGGCCTGATCTCGGCATCGATCGAGCTGTATCTCGCCCTGAGCTACGAGTCCGCGACGAAGAGCGCCTACGGCCAGGCGACGATCAGCGTCGAGGTCGAGGTCCTGTTCTTCTCGGCCTCGGTCAAGATCAGCACCGAGAAGCGCTTCGCCGGGAGCGCCGACGACCCGTCGTTCGAGCAGCAGATGGGCCTGCCGGCCGGGGCGCCGGCGGGCATGCAGCGGCCATGGGACACGTACGTCCGGGCGTTCGCCGATGCCTGACCGCGAGGCGCGCGTCCGATGGTGAGCGAGGCCGTCATCCTGACCTGCCTCCCGAATGGCGTCGCGGCCGACGGGCGAATGAAGGTCACCGCCTTCGTCACGCCGCGGCTGTCGACCGGCGATACGCACGAGCGGCATCTGGCCGACTTCCCGGCGTTCGTCGATTGGCCGGCGTCGATGGCCACGCTCCTGGGCGCGGGCAAGCTGGCCATCGAGATCGAGAACGTCGGCGTGCAGCCGGCCGATCTCGATCCGGCGTCGCCGGCTCTCGACAGCGCCACCTGGTCGCTCCTCTTCGATGCCGGCGACGTGGGCGTGTTCGCGAGCCAGCCGTCGGGGTCCAAGCCGGTCGCGGGCTTCGAGGACCTGTCGGATCGCAAGGTCCGGAGCTTCCCGGCGGGCAACGTTGCCGACCAGATCCTCGGCCTCTACGGCGATATCGCGCTCAATGCGCCGAGCCAGTTCCCGCCGGTCACGTCGGGTCGGCTGTCCACCCTTCGAGCGCTCGGCAATGCCAGCCGGAATCCCGCCGAGCGCTACGCCGAGATCGAGAAGCTGTTCGGCAAGGACGTCGAGGCCGGCAACGAGGGCGGTGGCTACGTCCGGATGCAGGACGTCCCGTATGCCGAACGCGACCTGATCGCGTTCGTGCTCGCCCGCCGCTACTACGACCGACCGGGCAAGCCGGACCCGAAGGCGACCGATCCGGTCCCACCGCCGAAGAAGCCGCCGCTCGACTTTCACCGCTACGTCGCGGCGCTGGGCGACTATCCGCGCCTCCTGCGGCCGCTCGGGCTGGCGGTGGACCTCCTCATCGAGCGCCCGAACGGCTTCCCGGAGCAGGGCCGGATGCGGATCGTGGTCGATCCTCCCGGCGCGTCCGGGCTCGGCTTCGCGGCGAAGGCCGGCGCCCGACCGTGGACGAACTACGAGCTCCAGGGCCACCGCTTCCTGCCGCGGCCGCGGAACAAGGAAGGCGCGATCAAGGACGGCAGCCTGCGCCTCGAGGACAACTGGTTCCGGATCCACCAGATCGACCTCGATGGCAGCGCCCTGAAGACCTTCGACTTCGCGGCCACCGTGGCCCAGATCGCGGGACTGGTCCAGGGCGGCCAGCCCGCGACGACGAGGGACGAGGCGTCCCTGCCGGCCCTCCGAACCGGCGGCTTCGTCGTCACCCAGGAGCATCGTGACCAGCAGGTCGTCGCGCAGCTCGGCCAGGCCTCGAAGCACGAGACCGATCGCGCCCTGAACGATTCGCCCGCCGACCTCTACGCCGAGGACGTGACCCGCGGCGTCCGGCCGGACGTCTTCGACCGCGGGACTGTCTGGCGATCGCTGACGGCCCGCCGCGGAACGTATGAGGTCCAGCGCGACGGCGCGACGACGTCGATCAAGGTCGCGCCGGACGAGGGCTTCGTGAAGGGCGCTTCGACGACGTCGGTCCCGACCGAGAAGCAGGCCGACCTGTACCTCCACGAGGCGGTCTTCGGTTGGGAGGGCTGGAGCCTGTCCGTGAAGCGTCCCGGCCAGGCCCTCCAGGACGACGTCGCTGATCCCGTTGCGGTCCCGCCCGCGACGCCGGAGCCCGACTTCCCGCTCGTCACCGAGTTCGCGGTTCCGCCGGGCACGTTGCCCCGGCTCCGCTTCGGGGGCGAGTATCGATTCCGCGCCCGAACGGTCGACCTTGCGGGCAACAGCGTGCCCGAGGCCGATCTCGCGACCCAGCACGAGAGCCGGGCCGAGGTGTTCAGGCGCTTCGATCCCATCCCTTCGCCGGCGGTCGTCCCGCGCCGGCGCTTCACCGAGGGCGAGTCCCTGCTGCGGCTGGTCATCCGGAGCACCCTCGGCGTCCCACCGGCGGCGTATGTCGCGCTGCCACGAATCCAGGCGCTC
Source organism: Chloroflexota bacterium (assembly GCA_046734475.1). Taxonomy (GTDB): domain Bacteria; phylum Chloroflexota; class Limnocylindria; order Limnocylindrales; family CSP1-4; genus UBA5189. The sequence continues at coordinate 3,639 of JBKPRF010000185.1, read as the reverse complement.
GCGAAGCACACCGACCCGGACACGGCGTATCGGGAGACGAACGAACGCTGGCTCGCGGCCCCGAAGGCGGCCGTTCAGCTGGTCGAGTGGCACGGCGAGCTCGACCCGGGGTTCGGCAAGTCGGCGCCGCAAGCCGACGTGGATGGGTCCTACAACGTCGCGTCGCTCGAGTCGGGCACGTTCCTGGATCCGGGCCCCGGCGCCTCGGTCGTCAACCCGAACGAGGGCGCGACACCGACCGACCTCTCCACCCACCCGAAAGGCGCCGCCCTGCAGCCTGGCGAGTACGTCGTCCGCGACACCAACGACCTGACGCTGCCGTACCTGGCGGATCCGGCGTCGGCTGGCGTGGCGTTCACGGTCCTGCCGGGCGATGCCTCGACGCGGCAGATTGCCTGGCCCGGCGATCGCTGGCCTGACCCGAAGCCGATCCTGCTCCGGATCGAGGATGGCGGTCTCACGACCGACCCGGCCAAGCAGCCGGTTGCGGGTGTCCGCGAGCTGGCCGTCCCGCTTCGCCAGGCCGAGCTCGTCGTCGTCCGGATGTCGTCTTTCCCGACGCCCGACGGCGTCGCGTTCTCGGGGATCCTGGACCTGCTGCCCAGCCCGACGGCGAGCCAGTCGGCCGCGACGGCGAGGGCCGAGGCCAAGGCCGGCCGGCACTGGATGCTGACTCCATTCCAGGAGGTCGCCCTCGTCCACGCCGTCGAGAAGCCGCTCGCGCCGCCGGTCGTTGCGGTGAGCGACCAGGGCATGCATCGCAACGAGGGCGAGACGTTCGCGGTCCTCGACGGCCGGATCGACAACCACGCCAAGAGCACCGGCCGGCTCGACATCGAGGCGACCTGGACGGAGCCAATCGACGATGTCGCCCGCGAGGCGCCGCAGGACGCCGAGAACCTCGGCGAGGTCGACGGCCAGTCCCACGTCGGGGACTTCCTCCTCGAGGCCGGCGAGAATGCCTGCGCGGTGGGTCGCGATGATGTCGCGTCCGGCGCCGGAACGTCCGCCGTGCATCGCCTCCGACACGAGTTCCGGGACACGAAGCACCGGATGGTCGCGTACCAGGCGACCGCGACGACGCGGTTCCGCGAGTACTTCCCACCAGAGATCACCAACAAGCCCGAGCTGATCACCCACACGGGCCCGAAGCGAACGCTGAACGTCCCGAGCTCGCGCCGGCCGGATCCGCCCGACGTCGAGTACGTCATCCCGACCTTCCGCTGGGTCGACGACGTGTTCCGCGGCCTGCCCGCCGGGCTCTCGCCGGCGGACGTCGACGCCAACCTCGTTCGAGCGCTCGGCGGCGGCAGGCGAGTGGCCCGGGTCCTCGAACGTGGCGCCCGCGAGCACGCGCTGGCCGCGGAGGCGCGAGTCCTGCTGCCGCTCGTTCGCCGACGCGTCCGCAGGGCCGGCCTCCGCGTGTACCTCGATCGGCCGTGGTACTCCTCGGGCGCGGACGAGCTGCTTGCCGTCGTGCTGCCGGATCAGCCCTACATCATGTGGCCGATCGACGCCGATCGGGGCCTCGTCGTGGAGGCATCGGCCAAGGCGCTCGCCGAGCAGGCGGCGGGCCACCTCCTCGAGGCAGGCGCGGTGCGGGCCGGAGCCGGGGCGGCCAGCACCGAGCGCCTCGTCCGGGCGGTGCAGCGTCTCCGACCGCCGGCTCGCGAGCTCGCCGATGCGAGCATGGCGGACGCCACCGCGACGGACCCCGGGAGCCTCCTCACCGCATACCAGGTCTCCCGACTGGGCGAGGTCATGGCGGCGCTGCCGGGGTTCTTCTTCGTCGGCGGCGATCCCGAGAAGTTCGTGACGCGCTATGGCATGGATCCGATCTGGGGCTCGGACCCGCCGGCCTCGGGCCCGTGGATCCATCAGTTCCCGCTGCGGACCCGGGTCGGAACGGGCCTGACCCTCGCCGAGGCGCCAGGCCGGACCGTGGCCGCCGTCGGGCACAAGCCGCAGTTCGACAAGGTTCGCGGCCTGTGGTTCTGCGATATCGACATCGACGCCGGGACGTCGTACTTCCCGTTCGTCAAGCTCGGCCTCGCCCGCTACCAGCCGAACTCGATCTCGAATGTCCACCTGTCGCGCGTCGTCGCACCGGAGTGGGCCCAGCTGCTGCCGGATCGGACGGCGACGCTGACCCGGCTGTCGGCCGGGCGCGCGCGGATCTCGCTGCGTGGACCGGGTGCCTACTCGGACGTGGCCAAGCTCGTCCTCGGCCAGGCGGCGAGCGGGCCGGAGGGCCTGGCCATGAGCCGCTTCGCGGTCGCCCAGGTCGAGCGTCGCGCCGAGACGGCGAACACGGACCTCGCCTGGCGACCCGCGTCTGACGAGGTCCGCCTCGAGCTGTCGGTCGCCACGGCGTTCTCGGACATCCGCTACACCGGCTCCGTCGAGATCCCGGCGGTCCCGGAAGGCGAGCAGCTGAGGGTCACGATCCGCGAGTACGAGATCCTCCGAACAGACGCCTCCCAGGCGGACGACGTCGTGAAGCACGACACGCTCAACGTCGATACGACGGGGTCGATGGGATCGGGGTCGCTGTTCGACATCGATCTCGGGACGTCGCTCGACATCTCGCTCAAGCCGGACGACCAGCCCGTCCGGTTCCGCCTTGTCTACGCGGGGCAGATGACGCTGTAGGCGGGGTGGCGGGCCATCAGCCCTTCGCGCCGCCGGTGAAGTTCCACGAGGCGAGGTGCAGGCTCGGCACCACCGATGCCGAGTCGTGGCCTTCCGGGAACAGCGCCAGGTCCGTGCCGACGCCGCGGACCTGGCCGGGCCCGAGCGCCTCGGCATAGGACTGGGTGAAGCGGAGGTTCCGCAGGGGCCGGACGACCTTGCCGTCCTCGACGAGCCAGACGCCGTTGCGGGTCAGGCCGGTCACGACGAGGGTCCGCGGATCGAGCACCCGCGTGTACCAGAAGTCGCTCACCAGGATGCCCCGCTCGAGGCCGCGAACCAGGTCGTCGAGGCCGCGGTCTCCGGGCAGCAGGACCGTGGACGCCGCCACGAATCCGAACGAGTTGGGACCCTCGACGGCGTTGCCCGTGCTCGGGACGCCGGCCTTCCGTGCCGAGCGCCGATCGTGGAGGACCGCCCGCGAGACACCGTCGCGGACGACGTCGAGCGGGCTGCGCGGCGTGCCCTCGACGTCGAACGGCACGCCGACCATCGAAGGGTGACCGACGTCCTGGCGAATCGTGATCGCGGGATCGAGCTGCGGCTCGCCGAGTCGCACGAACGATCGGCGCTCTTCGACACCCCGACCGCCGTAACCGTGGTTCTGCAGGAACGTCAGCATGTTCGCGACGCACGACGGCTCGAGCACGACCTCGTACTGGCCGGGCTCGATGTCGGTCGGATCGGCCGCGTCGCGTGCCTTCCGCGCCGCCAGCCCCCCGGCCTCGCCGCCATCGATCGCCGCGAGCGAGGCCGATGCCCGGCGAGCGACCCCGTCCGACGTCGCCGTCCGCGCGATCGCGTCGATCGAGGCAACCGTCGTCCGCCCGGTGACGGCCTGGCCGGCGGTGTTCGCGAAGGCGAGCCGGATCGCCTGGGTCGACACGGACCCGGCCGTCTCGAGGCCGCGCGCCGCCGCGACGAAGGCGGCCACCCGTTCGGCTCGGG
>JBKPRF010000184.1:0-6951 GCA_046734475.1 Chloroflexota bacterium | reverse complement strand
ACGTTGCCGGCGCCGTTGCGGAGCACGACCAGGTCAACGTGCCCGTCGCCGTCGATGTCGATCGGGTAGGCGCCGTTGACCGCGACGAGATCGGTGACCCGGCTCGGGACCACCGTGAAGCGGAGGCTGCCGCCGGTCGGGCTGTCGTTGCGATAGAGCGCGGCCGGGTTCACGCCCCCCGGGAGGTACAGATCCGGCCGGCCATCGTCGTCGCAGTCGAAGGTCGCGACGCCGGCGCCGACGGCGAATGACAGGTCGCCGTCGTAGGTGTGGGCGAGGCCGGACGCGGCCGTCTCGTCGACGAACCGCGGTGGCGGGCCGGCGTTCGCCCTCGAGTCACGCTCCGCCAGCAGCGCGTAGCCGCCGACACCGGCCGCCAGGAGCACCAGGATGCCGCCCGCGATGGCGGCCCGTCGCGTCACGGCCACGCGCCGAAGCCTAGCCGCGGGCCGGCGCCTCACCGCGGTCCGCGGCCTCGAAGATCCGCTCGATGACGCGCATGTTCGCGATCGCGTCGTCCGGCGCGATCGGCAGCGGCCGGCCGTCGAGCACGGCCGCGGCGAACGCGTCAGCCTCGACCCCGTACGGATCGGCGGTGTCGAACGTGAGACGCTCGACGTTCGGCGCCACCGGCGGATCGCCGCCGTGGGTCAGGTAGACGTGGGTCGGACGATCCGGCGGGATGTTGAACGCGATGCCGATCGAGATGTGGCCCTCGGTCCCGTAGATGTGGACCCGCTGGTCCGACTCCGAGCGAGTGGAGCAGGTGAACGTCGCCGTGCCGCCGCCGGGGAAGACGAGCAGGCCGGACGTGATGACGTCTACCGCCATGTCGGGGTCGCGCACGATCGAGGCCTCGACCCGCTCCGGCTCGGCTCCGAACAGCATCCGCGAGAGGTTGACCGAGTAGCAGCCGATGTCCATGAGCGCTCCGCCGCCGGCATCGGCGATGTTCCGGATGTTGCGGGGATCGTCGTTGTAGTACGAGAACCAGCTCTGGACCGTCTGCAGCCGGCCGATCCGGCCGGCGGCGATGAGCTCGCGCACGGCCAGCCACGAGGGATGCAGGCGGTACATGAACGCCTCCATGAGCGAGACACCGGCGTCGCTGGCGGCCGCGACCATCCGCTCCGCGTCGGCCGAGGTCAGGGCCAGCGGCTTCTCGCAGAGGACGTGCTTGCCGGCCTGGAGCGCCGCCAGGGTCCACTCGAGGTGGCGGTGGTTCGGCAGCGGGATATACACGCCGTCGATGTCGGGATCGGCGAGCAGCGCTTCGTACGAGCCGTGGGCCCGTGGAATCTCGAGCTCCGCGGCGACGCGGCTGGCGACCTCGGCGTCGCGAGACGCGATGGCCACCACCTCGCCGAGCTGGCGGGGCGCACGTCGGACGCCCGGGATCCACTTCTCGCGCGCGATGCTGGCCGTCGAGAGGACACCCCAGCGGAACCGGCGATCGCTCATGGGCCGGGCCCGATCAGCCCCAGGACGTCTCGCTGACCGGGCGGAACGCGACCTCGAGGATGCGATGGGTCCGGGGCCGGGTGACGACGAAGCGGACCGCCTCGGCCACGTCCTCGGGCTTCATCATCCCGGCCAGCTGCGGCATGTCCGGGGTCCGGCCGCGACCCATCGCGAAGTCGGTCGCCACGCCGCCGGGGCAGATGTTCGTGCAGCGGACGCCCTGCTCTCGGAGCTCGTGGTCGAGCGCGGCGGTCAGCCCGACCTGGGCGAACTTCGACGCGCAGTAGACGGCCTCGTAGGGCAGGCCCCGTCGGCCGGCCTCGCTGGCGATCATCACGAAGTCGGCCGCGTCGCTCTGCAGGAGGTGCGGCAGCGCCGCCCGGACCGCGTAGATCGCGCCCTTCACGTTGACGTCGATCATCTCCTCGAGGTGCTCGGGCGCGAGGTCGAGGAACGGCCCGTAGGCGCCGACGCCGGCGTTGACGACGAGGATGTCGAGGGCCCCGAAGCGCTCGACCGTGGCCGCGACCGCTCGCTCAAGCGCCGCCGGATCACGGACGTCGCAGGCCACGCCGAGGGCGCCGTCGAGGCCGAGGTCGCTGCCGCTCCGCGAGGCCAGTCCAAGGCGGACGCCTTCGTCCGCGAGGGCCGCGGCGATCGCCCGGCCAATGCCCCGGCTGGCACCCGTGATGAGCGCGACTCGACCCTGCAGGCTGCCCACGCTGGACCTCCCTTGACAACGCTCGGGGGTTTGTTGGAGCCTAGCACGAACATTTCGCAAAGAGGATCACAAACCCCCGTTGATGATGAGCCGCGAGCTGGTCGGTCAGCGCAGCGAAACGGTGAGACGGGCCAACCTCAGCGCGATCGCCCGGGAGCTCCACACCCGGGGCCCGCTCTCCCGCTCGGAGCTCGTCGCGAGGACGGGCCTGACCCGCAGCGCCATCCGCGGCTTGATCGGCGAATTCGTCGTCGCCGACCTCGTGACCGAGGAGCGCTCGATGCCCGGCGGCGGTCCGGGCCGGCCCTCCCCGCTCGTCCGGCCGCGGCCCGCCTCGGTCGTCGCGCTGGCCCTCGAGATCTCGGTCGATTCGCTTGCGGCGGCCCTCGTCGGGCTCGGCGGCCAGCCCCTGGAAGCCCTGCGGGTCGACCGGCCGCGCGGCCACCTGGCGGTCGATGACATCGTCGCCGACCTCCGCGACCTGACCGCCAGCCTCCGGCTCCTGCCGTCGGTCCGCGAGTCCATCGTCGGCGTCGGGGTCGCCGTCGTCGGGGTCGTGCGACGCGCCGACGGCTTCGTCTCGACCGCCCCGAACCTCGGCTGGCGCGACGTGCCGCTCGGCGAGCTGCTCGCGACCGCGCTCGACCTGCGGGTTCCGGTCCGGGTCGCCAACGAGGCCGATCTGGGGGCCCTCGTCGAGCTCCGGCGGGGAGCCGCCCGAGGCGCCGACGATGTGCTGTTCATCCAGGGCGAGGTCGGCGTCGGTGGCGGGATCATCGTCGACGGCCAGCCGCTCACCGGGGTCGCGGGCTTCGCCGGCGAGATCGGCCACATGCCGATCAACCCGAACGGCAGCGAGTGCCGCTGCGGCTCGATCGGCTGCCTCGAGACCGAGACCGGCGAACGCGCCCTGCTGACCCTCGCCGGCCGCGGGCCCGACGGCGGCCGGGACGCAGTCGACGCGGTCATCGCCGACGCCCAGGCCGGCGACGAGCGCGCCCTGGCGGCGATCGATCACGTCGGGACGTGGCTCGGCCGGGGCCTGGCGGGCCTCGTGAACATGCTCAACCCGCGGGTCGTCGTGCTCGGCGGCCTCTTCTCGCAGATCCATCCGTTCATCGCCGATCGCATCGAGACCCAGCTCGATCGCCTGGCCCTTGCCGCCCCTCGTGCGCTCGTGCGCGTCGCTCCGGCCGCCCTCGGGGTCCAGGCCCCGCTCCTCGGTGCGGCCGAGCTCGCCTTCGAGCCCTTCCTCGCCGACCCGGCCGATTGGCTGGGGCCGCGCGAGCTGCTGGCCGCCGCGGCCAGCGCCTGAGCGGGGGTGAGCCGGCCGAAAGGAGGGTGATAGCCTGACCACCGTTTCACGCGCTCTGATGAGTGGTGGACTATTGAGGAGGACCCACATGCGACAACGACTGGCCGTGCTTGCGGCAGTCACCGCGCTCGTGCTGAGCGCGTGTACCAACAATGCCGGTGGCTCCGGTGCGCCCGCCTCGGGCGCCGCGAGCAATTGCCTGGTCGGCGTGTCGTGGAACAACTACGACCAGGAGCGCTGGAAGAAGGCCGACGAGCCGGCGATCAAGAAGGCGATCGCCGATGGCGGCGGGACCTACACGTCGACCGACGCCCACGACTCGAGCGAGCAGCAGAACAAGGACATTGACACGCTCATCAACAAGCAGGTCAAGGTCATCATCCTGCTCGCCAAGGACGCCAATTCGGTCACGCCGGCCGTCCAGAAGGCCGAGGCCGCCGGGATCCAGGTGATCGGCTACGACCGCCTGATCGAGGACGACAAGGCCCTCTACATCACGTTCGACAACAAGAAGGTCGGCACGATCATGGCCCAGGAGCTGCTGAAGGTGAAGCCTTCCGGCAACTACGCCATCATCAAGGGCGACCCGGGCGATGCCAACGCGGCGTTCCTCCGCGCGGGCATGGACGATGGTGGTCTCAAGGCCGCCGTCGATTCCGGTGCGGTGAAGATCGTCGGCGAGCAGAACACGGCGAACTGGGACACCACCAACGCCAAGAACGAGATGCAGGCGATCCTCAACGCCAACCAGAACAAGGTCGACGCCGTCCTCTCCGAGAACGACGGCATGGCCACGGGCGTGGTCGCGGCCCTCCAGGCCGTGGGCCTGACGATCCCGGTCTCGGGCCAGGACGGCGACGCCGCCGCCCTCAACCGAGTTGCCCTCGGCACCCAGACCGTCTCGGTCTGGAAGAACGCGTTCGCCCTCGGCGAGACCGCCGGGAACGCCGCGATCCAGATGTGCAAGGGCACCAAGCTGGCCGACATCAAGGCCCCGGGCGATCTGCCTGCGGGCGCCAAGCCGGCCGACCTCGACGCGCATCCGTTCACCACCCCGGGTGGCAAGACGGTCACGTCGTTCATCCTCACCCCGACCCCGATCAAGCAGGACAACCTGAAGGACGTCATCGACGCCGGATGGGTGACCAAGGACCAGGTCTGCGCAACTGTGCCGGCCGGCAAGGTCTCGGCCTGCGGCTGAGCCCCTCGACGGGCATTTCGATCTAGTAGGCTGGCGCCCGCGGTCCCCGCGGGCGCCAGTCGTCTTTTCCACCCCCAGGAGTCGATCGGGATGAGTGGACCAGCGATCACGGCCGATCCGGCCGCCATGGGCCCGCGGCAGCGGATCACGGATCTGCTCCGCGCCACGGAGATCGACGGCCGGCTCCTCGGCATGGTGGCGACGCTCGTCGCCATCGAGATCGGCTTCGGTCTCTACACCGGCGGCCAGATCCTCTCGCCGGTCAACCTCCTGACGTTCGCCACCCAGGCCGTCCAGATCGCGATCATCGCGACCGGGATGGTCCTCGTGATCGTCTCGCGCAACATCGACCTGTCGGTCGGCTCGGTCCTCGGCGTCATCGCGATGATCTATGCCGTCCTCATGCACGAGGTCTACCCGACGACGATCGGCGTGAACACGCCGTACGGCTGGCTCATCGCCCTCGCGGTCGGCGTCCTCGTCGGGATCATCATGGGCGGCCTCCAGGGCTTCCTCATCGCCTATGCCGGGATCCCCTCCTTCGTCGTGACGCTCGGCGGGCTGCTCGCCTTCCGCGGCCTGGTCTTCGAGATCAGTGGCGGCTCGACCCAGGCCCCCGACGACCCCCAGTTCGTGGTCCTCGGCGGGAGCGCCCAGGGGTCCCTCGGCGGGCCGATCAGCTGGGCCTTCGGGGCGGCCCTCATCGTCATCGTCGTCATCTACCTCGCCTACAACCGGCGACAGCGCCGGAGGTTCGGATTCCCGCTCCGGCCGATGTGGGCCGAAGCCGGCATCGCGGTGCTCGGCTCGTTGATCATCCTCGGCGGCGTCGCGATCTCGAACGCGTACCACTGGCCGCCCGGGCTCGTCACCCAGTTCGCGGAGGCCCACGGCCTCGATCCCACGGGCCTCGTCATCGAGGCCGGCGTCCCGTGGCCGGCGGTGATCCTGCTCGGCGTGGCCGTCGTCATGACCTTCCTCGCGACGAAGCGGAAGTTCGGTCGATACGTCTACGCGATCGGCGGCAACCCCGAGGCAGCTGAGCTCGGCGGCATCAACACCCGCTGGACGATCATGAAGATCTACATCCTCATGGGGATCCTGTGCGCGATCAGCGCCGCGATCTCGTCGGCCCAGATCAACGGCGCCACGAACGACCTCGGCAACGGCTACGAGCTGCTCGTGATCTCGGCCGCGGTCATCGGCGGGACGTCGTTCGCCGGCGGCATCGGGACGATCCCGGGGGCCGTCCTCGGGGCGCTCGTGATCTACGCCCTGCGCTACAACCTCCAGTACATCGGGCTCCATTCGAGCCAGCAGGACATCGTCGTCGCGATCGTCCTCATCGTGGCGGTGGCCTTCGATACCTACAGCAGGCGGAACCGGACATGACCACCGTGGAGACGCCGTCCCTCGTCCAGATGCGGAACATCAGCGTCGCATTCGGCGGCGTGAAGGCCGTCGACGGCGTGTCGGTCGACGTCCGGCCGGGCGAGGTCATCGGCCTCGTCGGCGGCAACGGCGCCGGCAAGTCGACGCTCATGAAGGCGCTCTCGGGCGCCCACAAGGCGGACTCCGGCGAGATCCTCATCGAAGGCAAGCCGGTCTCGATCTCGAACCCCCGCGACGCCAAGAACGTCGGGATCGAGACGATCTACCAGACGCTGGCCCTGGCCGACAACATCAACGCGCCCGGGAATTTGTTCCTCGGGCGCGAGATTCTCACCGGGATCGGGACGCTCGACGACTCGTCGATGGAAAGCGCGACCCGCAAGGTCATGGGCCGCCTGAACCCGAACTTCAAGCGGTTCCGCACACCTGTCCGATACCTGTCGGGCGGCCAGCGCCAGTCCGTGGCGATCGCCCGCGCCGTCCACTTCAACGCCAAGATCCTGATCATGGACGAGCCCACGGCGGCCCTCGGACCGGCCGAGACGGCCCAGGTCCGCGACCTCATCCGGGAGCTGAAGAAGGAAGGCCTCGGGATCTTCCTCGTCAGCCACGACATCCATGACGTCTTCGACCTGTCGGAGCGGATCAGCGTCATGTACCACGGCCGCCTCGTCGGAACGGTGAACAAGGACGACGTGACGCAGGACGACGTGCTCGGCATGATCATCCTCGGCAAGGCGCCCTCGAAGCTCAGCGAGGAGGAGCGCGCCGAGCTCTCGCATTGAGCTCCGGGCCACAGGCCCGCCGCCCCGCGGGCGCGGGCGGGCGCGGGCGCGCTGGATCGGCGCGGGCGCGCTGGAT
>JBKPRF010000183.1:0-7011 GCA_046734475.1 Chloroflexota bacterium | reverse complement strand
CGTCCGGACCACGAGGAAGGCGATCGGCCGAAGCCCGGGATGAACGTTGGTCACGTGGCGCTCCGTTCGCGTCGGAACAGGCCGAGGGCCCAGAGGACGATGAGCTCGAGGATGGTCCAGCCGACGAGGCCAACCAGGGCCGTGACGTCGAACGTCGAGCCGGCGGCATGGAGCGCGTCGGTCCGCAGGATCCCGTTGAACGGGGCCACGAACACCTGGCTGAGGTTGAGGATCCCCGACACGAGGCCATTGGCCTCGCGGGCGTCGAGGAGCAGCAGGACGAAGCGCAGTCCGATGACGACCTGGACGAGGCCGAAGATGAACACGACGATGCGGCGCGACAGCTCCGGACCGCCTGGGCCCGTGTTGCTGACCCGCCGGGTGTCAGTCCCGACGACCTGCTCGCCCGAGGCCGCTGTCGGTTCCTTGGTGATGACGGTTTGATCGACCGTGTCGATGGCCATAGCTGGTTCCTGTGCCTTTCCAGACATCCCGGAAGCGAGAGCCTCGAGACCTGAGGTCCGAGACGCTCTCGTCGATGGGAGTGCCGACCTCCAGTCTCTGACCGACCTCGATCGTTGTCATGACAACGTGTCATGCCTGGGGAATCGAAGAGCCCCGGCGTTTCCGCCGGGGCTCTGGTCGCGTTGCGGGTGACGGTCAGGCGAGGACGGGCGTCCGCACCGGTGACTGGACCACGCCGAGCTGGACGAGCATGCCCAGCTGATCGACGAGGCTCCAGTGCTCGGTCAGGCGTCCGTTGACGCCCTTGCCGATGTGGATCTCGTTCCACGTGGCGGACTTGCCGGTCGGGGCAATGCCCATGAACTCATCGGTCATCGTGCCGGTCGCCTTGAGGTAGTGGACGATCTCGTCGCCGCAGGCGATCGCGCGCTCGATCGAGTAGTGCACGTTCGGGAACGCGGTCTTGAGGGCCCGAAGGCTCTGCTTGAGGCCGTCGCGCGTCGGGGCGACGCCCGGCTGGGGCGTGTGATCGACGAAGTCCGTCGTCATCAGCTCGTTCAGCAGGTCGTAGTTGCCGTTGTTGATGACCTCGAGCGGAATCCGCTCGGCCGTCAGCTTGATGTCGGGAGTCATGGTTAGACCCACCTTTCGTATCCGCGGCGCCATGGCGGGTCCAGGCTTGGGACTCCGTGAGGGATGCCCACCGGGTGTGAATTGCCCCGGCGACTGGTCGCTCGTGTTCAGAGGCGGAATACTTCGTACTGTATGATACATTCCGAACTATGTCAACCGACCGCCTGACACCGACCTCGTATCTCGTCCTGGGCCTGCTCGCCCGGGAGGGCCCATCCACGCCCTACGAGCTCGAGCGTCACGTCCGGGCGACCCTCGGCAACTTCTGGTCGTTTCCCCACACCCTCCTGTACACCGAGCCGCCCCGCCTGGCGGGCCTCGCCTTCGCAACCGAGGAGCGGGAGTCCGAGGGCAGGCGCCGGCGCGTGTTCGCGATCACGCCGGCCGGAACCGCGGCCCTGGAGGCCTGGCTCGAGCGGCCGTCCGACGACCCGACCGAGCTCCGGGACCCCGGCCTGCTCCAGCTGTTCTTCGCCGACCTGACCTCGCGGGAGGCGAGACAACGCCTGGCCGAGGAGCAGCTGGCCATCCATCGGGCGAAGCTGGCGGCCTATCGCAAGGACCGGAGACTGGAACGGAGCACGGGCCCCTCGGCCCGAGGGCAGCGGACGGTCGAGCACTGGCGGGGCGAGACCCTGGCGATGGGCCTGCTCTACGAGGAGGCGGCCGTCAGGTTCTGGGAGCGCGTCGCCCAGGACGGCGAGCGGTCGCTCGAAGCCGGGGAGTCAGCGGTCGGCTGAGGGGCGCACCCGCGCCAGGACCTCGTCGAAGTCGGCCACGGCCAGGCCGATCACCGTGTCGGCGCCGCCGTAATAGAGGAACAGGCGGTTCGTCGCGGCGTCGTGGACCCAGCCGCACGGGAAGACGACCCGGCCGACGTCGCCGGTGATCTCGTACGGCGCCTCCGGCCCGAAGATCCACTCGTCGTTCCGACGGAGGACCGTCCCCGGGTCCTCGAGATCCAGGAGCGCGAGGCCGGCCCGGTAGATGGGACCGTCCGAGGTCACTCGAACCCCGTGGTACATGACGAGCCAGCCGTCGGGCGTCTCGAGCGGAGGCGGGCCGAGGCCGATCTTGCCGGCATCCCACCAGGCGCCGTCGCGCGCCTCCAGCAGCAGCTTGTGGTCGCCCCAGTGGCGCAGGTCCGGCGAGTACGACAGCCACATGTGGGCGCCGCCGCGGAGCGGGGACGGCCGGTGGATCATCGCCCAGCGCCCGCCGAACCGGTGCGGGAAGACCGCGGCGTCCTTGTCCTCGGGTGGCATCACCGGACCGAGCCGGCGCGCGGTCCGGAAATCGCGGGTCGTGGCCAGCGAGACGAGCGGGCCGCGGCGGCTGTAGGCCGTGTAGGCGATCGCCCACTCCTCGCGCTCGGGCAGCCACGTGAGGCGAGGGTCCTCGCAGCCCCAGGTCTCCTCGGGGTCGCGATCGACGTCCGATCGAAGGAGCGGCTCGGGGTCGAACGCCCAGCCGGTCTCGCCGTCGGCGCTGCGCGCGACGTGGAGCTGTGAGATCCCGCGGAGGTCCTCGACGCGGACCAGAAGGATGGTCTCGTCGCCGACCCGGGCGGCGCCGGGATTGAAGACCGAGTTCGCGGGGTAGGGGAGGTCGGCGGCGGTCAGGATCGGGTTCGACGCCGAGCGCTTGAAGAGGGGCTCTGCCACCGTCATGCCGGGTTCGCGATCAGCTGGCCGACGTCGAATGCCGCTCCGGCATGGGCGCGAGCGAGCGGCCGTACCGCCGTTTCCTCGCGGACCGCGCGGATGTGCTCCGCGGCGGTGAGCCACATGAGCGTCGACTCGGCGCCTTCGTTCGTGTTGACGCCGTGCTCGGTCAGCCCGTCGCGGCACGCGCCGCGCGACGGCTCGGCGACGACGCTGCCGTTGTCGTTCTGGCCGAGGAACCAGCCGTACGCCCGCTCCATCGTCTCGCGATAGCGGGCCTCGCCGGTGAGGGCCAGGGCCGCCTCGGCGGCGAGGAGCAGCGCCGTCGCCTCGATCGGCTGCTGGTCGAAGTGGGACCGCTCGCCGTCGCGCGGCCACCAGCCGTTGCCGATCGTCGAGAGGTGGCCCGCCGGCGCCGTCTGGACGGCGATGAGCCAGTCGAGGACGGCGAGGCCGGTGGCGACCATCGCGTCCGAGCCCAGCAGGCTGCCGCCAACGATCAGGGCCCGCGGGAGGAGCGCGTTCTCGTAGGTGAGGATCGGCTCGGGCCACGGCCACGCCGGCGCCATCTCGAGCCGGAATCGCGCATGCAGCCGGTTCGCCAGGTCTTCGAGGGTTGCGCTCGCGAGCCGGTCGTGGTGGCCGTCGCGACGGTCGAGCACGGCCGCGCACGCCAGGATCAGCAGCGCGTGGGCCCGCAGCGCCGTCGGTCGGCCCGCCATCGGCAGGGCGCGCTCCCAGAGGTCGGTGGCGTCAGCGAGGATGAACCCTGGCGGGGCCGCGGCGATCGTCTCGGCGAGCGCGAGCATCGCGCGCCCGTGGCTGTCCTCGGAGCTCGGACCGCCGGCCCAGGAGCCATCCATCCGCCGGAAGTTGTGGAAGCGCCCGCCGGCGCCGCGAGACGCGGCCTGCAGGTAGCGCAGGCTCCGTCGAGCGCTGTCGGTCACCGCGGGCCAGCCCAGGACACGCGCGTGGAGGAGGTCCACCTGGAGGGCCCGCGCGACATCATCGACGCAGTACCCGTGAACCGGATCCGGAGCGGCGCCGATCGCGTGCTGCATGATCCCGAGCTCGCCCGTCAGGGCCTCGAGGTGCTCCCGATTGACGGGGTCGACCCGCAGGCGCGCGAGCTCGTCAGGCATTGACCGGCACGAGGCGGCCCATCGGCACGGGCGCGGCGGCTCGCGTCGCGAGCTTCGCGAACAGGTCGCCGTACTCCTTCCCGACGGCGGACCAGACCATCCCGCGGCTGTGGTCCCAGGCGCGCCGGCCGGTCTCGGCTCGGAGGACCGGGTCGGCGAAGAGCCCGTTCAGCGCCATCGCGAGGCCGTCCGCGGAGGCCGGCGGGACGAGGATTCCGCGTCCGTCGGCCAGGAGCTCGCTCGCGTAGGCATAGGGCGTGGACACGACCGCTCGCCCGGCGGCCATCGCGTAGGACAGCGTCCCCGAGACGATCTGCGCGAGGTTCGGGTACGGCGTCACGAAGATGTCCGCTGCCTCGAGCCACTGCGCCAGCTCGACGCGACCCGCGAACCGGTCGATGAACTGGACGTGCTTCGTCATGCCGAGGCGCCGGACCTGGTCGACGAGGGAGTGCCGATAGGCCTCGCCCTCACGGCGGATCAGGTCCGGATGGGTGGCTCCGAGGATCACGTAGAGGACCGACGGGTGCGCGGCGGCGACCGCGGGGAGCGCGTCGAGCGCGAGCTCGAGGCCCTTGCCGGGGCCGAGCAGGCCGAAGCTGAGGATCACGTCCCGATCGGCCACGCCGAGCCCCGTCTTGATCGCCGCGGAGTCGACGAGCGGCAGGTTCGGGACGCCGTGCGAGATGATGTGGATCCGCCGCGGATCGACGCCGTAGGCGGACGCGAGCAGGTCGGACGCGGAGTGCGACATCACGACAGTCGCGTCGGTCAGGCGCACGAGGCTGGACAGGATCTGTCGCTGTCGCTCCGTCGGCTCCGCCAGGACGGTATGGAGCGTGGCGACCGAAGGAATGCTGAGACCGCCGACGAAGTCGATGACGTGCTCGCCGTCCTCGCCGCCCCAGATGCCGTACTCATGCTGGATCGAGACGACGTCGACGCAGTCGTTGAGCGAGCGCGCGGTCCGGATGTAGTCAGACGCGACGTCCTTCCGGATGCGGTGCTGGACCTCGATCGGGTACGTCATCGCCTGCTCGAGCGGATGGAGCACCGCGATCTCGCGGGCGCCAGTCACGCTGGCCAGGTCGTGGGTGAAGGTTGCGATCCCGCACCGGCGAGGCGGATAGGTCGAAACGAAGGCGGTTCGAATGATGGGTGGCTCCTCAGGTGCGAACAACGAGGCCGGCCCGCACCGAAGTGCGGACCGGCCCTGGACGTCAGGCCGCGCTGACGTGCGAAGCTCGGGGACCCTTGGGGCTGGCCTCGATCTCGAAGTTGACCTTCTCACCGCCGACGAGGCGATCGAAGTCAAGCGAGGAGTCGAGCCCGCCGCGATGGAAGAAGTATTCCTTCGCATCCTCGGCGACGATGAAGCCGAAGCCGCGATCGGCGACGACCTTCTTGATGCTACCGGTGGTCATGTGTGACCTCCAAGACTTTCCGAACAGGGAAGGCAGAACGCACGGTCCGTTCGAAAAGGAGGTTGACCACGCGGAGAGTCGTCGCAAGGTGTCGCGGCGAGGCCCAACCATAGCACAGATGTTCGATCAGCCCCGGACCTGAGCCAAACACGATCGGGCTCGTCGGCGATACGCTCCATCGATGACGGGACCCTGCAAGCACTGGACCCAGACGCTCGACGAGCCGCCCGCACCGAAGGACGTCTGCGAGCGCTGCGTCGAGCTCGGGACGCAGTGGGTGCATCTCCGGCAGTGCCTCGTCTGCGGCAAGACCCTGTGCTGCGACGACAGCCCCATGCGCCACACGACCGCGCACTGCACCGCCGAGAACCACCCGCTGATCCGGACCGCCGAGCCGGACGAGGACTGGGCTTGGTGCTATCCCGACGAGCTTGCCTTCATCCCCGGCGCGACCGGCTGGGAGATCGCCTGAGCCAGGAGCTCGGCGGTGCGCGCGCGATCCGGGTAGGAGGCCTGTGCGCCCGCCCGCGTCACGCTGTCCGATGCGCACGTGACCCCAAGTCGAGTGGCGTCGATCGGGGTGAGGCCCGCGCCGAGCCCGTAGGCGAACGCTCCGACGAACGCGTCGCCGGCGCCGGTCGAATCGACGGCCGCGACCGATGGCGCCGGCGCTCGAACCAGGCCGTCCGCGCGGACCAGCACCGCGCCCGCCGATCCAAGGGTCACGACGATGGACCGACCGATCCGACGAGCAAAGGCCAGCAGCGCCGCGTCGTCGTGGGCTGAAGCTCGCTCGGCCAGGCGATCGAGCTCGCCTTCGTTTGGGACGAGCCAATCGGAGACTGAGAGCAACTCCGGCGCGAGCGCGGCCGCGGGGGCCGGGTTCAGGATCGTGATCGCGCCACGGGCCTTGGCCGCCGCGAACGCCGCCGCTGTCGCCGCCTGCGGGATCTCGAGCTGGCCGACGAGGACGTGGAGCTCGACGAGCCCCTCGACGGCGCTCGCGGCGGCCTCGGGATCGACGAGGCCGTTCGCGCCGGCGACGACGACGATCCGATTCATGCCGTCGGGCTCCACCCAGATCTGGGCCGTCCCGCTCGCGCCCGGGAGCACCTTGACCGCGTCGGTCCCGACGCCCTCGTCCACGAGGTTGCGGAGCATCGGCTCACCGAACGGGTCGTCGCCGACGGCGCCGATGCACGCGACGTCCGCGTCGAAGCGCGCGGCCATCACGGCCTGGTTCGCGCCCTTGCCGCCGAACCCCCGATCGAACGCGGTCGCGAGGACGGTCTCGCCGGCCTCGGGCGCGCGAGCCATCGACGCGACGAGGTCCAGATTGATGCTCCCGACCACGGCGATGGAGGGGGGGACCCGGGCCATCGCGCTAGGCTAGCCGCGATGGAGCCCCAGCTGTGCGAGCACGGACCCGCCACGATCGCGACGCCGAGCGGTGACCTCTGCGAGGAGTGCGGCTCGGACAACCGGCTGCGGATGTGCGCCGAGTGCGGCCACGTCGGCTGCTGTGAATCGCAGCAGGGCCACGGTCGAGCTCACGCCTTGGGCGCCGATCACCCGGTCATCCTCCAGGTGCCGGTCGGGCAGGGCTGGGCGTGGTGCTACGCGGAGAGCCGATATCTCTGAGCCGGGCCCCCCGCTTGACCCTCGCGGCGCCCGCTCCTAGAC
>JBKPRF010000182.1:0-7314 GCA_046734475.1 Chloroflexota bacterium | reverse complement strand
TGGCGGGGCGGGCACCGCGCCGGCACTCGTGCCGCAGCTCGGCGCGCTCGCCGAGGCGCTCGGCGAGGTCGTCGGGCGGCTCCCGGACGCTGCGTTCCGCGAGCCGGGCGGCGAGGCCGGCTGGAACGTCGCCCAGGCGATCGGCCACGACACCGAGGCGCGGGCCGGGCTCGTCCTCGCCGCGTCGTTCGCCGCTTCGGGACGCTGGCCGGCCGGGGCGCCGGCGGTCGTCCCGGGCGTGCCCGGCGAGCCGGATGCGACGCGCGAGCACCTCCTTCGGAAGATCGGCCAGAGCCAGCGGATCATCGAGCGAGCCGCGCGAGCGATCGACGGTCACGAGGTCGATCCGTGCCCGCTCGAGCACCCGCTCGTCGGCCACCTCCGTTGCGGCGAATGGCTGCTGTTCGCCGGCGTTCATGACCTCATGCACCTCGAGCAGCTGCACGGCCTCGAGGGCGGCGCCGCGGCCAAGCCTGATGGCATGGCGTCCTCGCGGCCATGAGCCCGTTCCGGCCCGATCTCGTCGCCTGCTGGCTCTTTCGGCTCGATGCCGGCGGCCGGCCCGAGATCCTGCTCATCCATCGCGCCCCAGGACGGCTGTACGAGGGCCTCTGGCAGTGCGTCACCGGCAGGCTCGAAGTCGACGAGCGAGTCGTCGACGGCGCCCTGCGCGAGGTCGAGGAGGAGACGGGCCTCACGCGCTCGGACCTCGAGGACGTCTTCGAGACCGACATCGTGAACTGGTTCCACGAAGGCTCGGCCGATGCGGTCTGGTGCGAAGCGGTGTTCGCCGCCCGGGTCCGGCACGGAAGCGAGATCCGCCTCTCCCACGAGCACGACGACCAACGCTGGCTCACGCCCGATGCGGCTCGCGCGCTCGTCATCTGGCCGGCCTACGAGCGGGCAATCGACCAGGTCGAGTGGCTGCTCGCGAACCCCTCGAAGGCGGCCCACTACCGCTTGGTAGACTCGACCTCGTGATCGACCAGCGGACCGCCGAGGCGCCCCGCGCGGCCCTGCCCGCATTCCGCTCGAAGGTCGATCGACTTCGCCCGACGTATGGCTTCGAGGACGTCTCGCTCGCGCCCGGGATCGAGACGATCGAGCCGAACGACGTCGAGCTCGCGCAGTCGTTCTGCGGCATCGACCTCGCGATCCCGGTCCTCGCCTCGGCGATGGACGCGGTCGTCGATCCAGCCTTCGCCGGCGCCCTGGCCCGCCTCGGCGGGCTCGCCGTCCTGAATCTCGAGGGCGTCCAGGCCCGCTACGACGATCCCGGGGAGGTCCTCGATCGGATCTCGACGGCGCCCGACGACGAGGTCCAGCACGTCCTGGCCGAGGCGTACGCGGCGCCCATCCGTGACGACCTCGTCGCCCACCGGATCGAGGAGCTCCACGCCGCGGGCTCGAAGGCGGCCGTCGCGGCGACCCCGGGCGCGGCCCGCCGCTGGGGCCCGTTCTGCGCCGAGCATGGCGCGGACCTCTTCCTCGTCCAGAGCCAGGTCAGCTCGGCCCGCCACCTCGCCACCGGCTACGACCCGCTGTCCCTCGAGGACTTCACGCGGTTCATGCCGATCCCCGTCGCGGTCGGCAACACGACCAACGCCGAGGCCGCCTACCGCCTGATGGAGCAGGGCGCCGCGGCCGTGTTCGTCGGCGTGGGGCCCGGCGCCGCCTGCACGACCCGCGAGGTCCTCGGGATCGGCGTGCCCCAGGTCACCGCGATCGCCGACGTCGCCGGTGCCCGAGACGCCTACCTCGAACGAACCGGCCGCTATGTGCCGGTCGTCGCCGACGGTGGCATGCGCCGCGGTGGCGAGCTGGCCAAGGCCATCGCCGCCGGGGCCGACGCGCTCATGCTCGGCTCACCGCTGGCGCGTGCCGCCGAAGCCCCCGGCAAGGGCGTCAACTGGGGCATGGCCGCGCCGTCGCCGGTCCTGCCGCGAGGGACGCGGATCAAGGTCGGCACCGCGGGCCCGCTCGAGCAGATCCTGCAGGGCCCCGCGACGGTGAGCGACGGCTCCCAGAACCTCATGGGTGCGCTGCGCCAGTCGATGGCGGCCCTCGGCGCCCGGACGATCGCCGACATGCAGGACGTGGAGATCGTCTACGCCCCGGCCGTCGCGACCGAGGGCAAATCGTGGCAGCAGCGGGGCCGCTAGCCACCACGAGCGATCCGGTCGGAGAGCAGCTCGCCGGCTGGGGCGTCGTCGCCCGCATCGAGACGACGGGTCGCGCAACCGGACGGCCGATCGGCGTGTCGGTCGGGTTCATCGCCGAGCCGGACGGCTCGATCCTCGTCGCCGCCGGTGCGCCGGACGCCGATTGGGCCCGCAACCTCGAGGCCGATCCGCGCTGCCGGGTGACGATCGAGGACCGCACGATCGAGATGATCGCGGAGCCGGTGACCGGGCCGGACGCCTCGCGCGCGGTCGTGGAGCTGATCCTGAAGTACGGCACGCCGGCCGAGCGGCTCGGCCTGGGACCGGTCTTCCGGCTCGTGCCAGTCAGCCCGCCCGGAGGTAGGTGAGGACCGCCAGGACGCGGCGGTGATCCTCGGCAACCGGCTCGAGGCCGAGCTTCGAGAAGATGCTGGCGATGTGCGTCTCGACCGTCTTCACCGTCACCACCAGCCGGTCCGCGATCGCCTGGTTCGAGCGGCCCTCGGCCATGAGCGCCAGGACGTCGCGCTCCCGCTCCGTCAGCTCGACCAGTGGATCCGGTTCGCGCCGGCGACGCAGCAGCTGACCGACAAGTGCCGGATCCATCACGAGCCCGCCTCGCGCGACGCGGCGCACGGCCTCCGTCAGCTGCTCCACATCGGCGACGCGCTCCTTGAGGAGGTAGCCCATCCCCCGAGCGTCTGCCTCGATGAGCTGGTCGGCATAGGCGACCTCGACGTACTGCGAGAGGACGAGCACACCGACCCGGTCGCCGTGGCGAGCCCGGATCGTGTCCGCCGCCCGGAGGCCCTCGTCGGTGTGCGTCGGCGGCATCCGGATGTCGACGACCGCCACGTCCGGCACCTCGCGGTCGACGAGCTCGAGCAAAGCCTGGCCGTTCGCGACCGCGCCGACCACCTCGAAACCCGCCTCGCCGAGCAGCCGGACGAGGCCTTCCCGCAGGAGCACCGCGTCCTCGGCGATCGCGACCCGGGTGACCTCGCCCATCACGGCAGCGGGAGCTCGGCGACGAGCCGCGTCCCCGAGCCGTCTGCCGGCTCCACGGCCAGCCGGCCGCCGAGCGCCCCGACCCGGTCGAGGAGGCCGCTGATGCCCGTGCCGCGGGCGGGATCGGCGCCGCCCACCCCGTCGTCCTCGACGACGATCCGGAGGCGGCCGCCGGCCACGCGGCCGGTGACCGAGGCGTGGCGGGCCGACGCATGCCGGGCGATGTTCGTCAGCGCCTCCGCCACGACGAAGTAGGCCGTCGACTCGATATCAGGGGCCATCCGGCCGCCGACCTTGACGTCGACCTTCGTCGGCAGCGGCGCCCGGAGCGCCAGCGACTCGATGGCGGCCGCGAGCCCGGCTTCGGCCAGGATCGGCGGGAGGATGCCGCGGGCCAGCTCACGCAGATCGGCGATCGCGGCGTCGAGGTCGCCCGACAGCCCGTCGAGGGCCGCCGCCAGGTCGTCGCTGCCCGCCGTCCGGGCCTGCGAACGCAGCCGCCCGACCTCGAGGGCCAGGGCCACGAGGCGCTGCTGAGCGCCGTCGTGGAGGTCGCGCTCGACCCGTCGCCGTTCCCGGTCCGCCGCCTGGACGATCCGCAGGCGCGAGGCGCTCACCTCGTCCAGCTGGCGTCTGACCTCGGCTCCCAGGCGGGCGTTCTCCGACTCGACCGCCACGGCGACGCTCACGGCCTGGACGAGCTCGGGCTCCGCGAGCAGCGCCGCGTCGTGGAGGATGACGCCGGCCGGGTCGTCGGCGGGTCCGATCACGGATGTGGCCAGCCATGGCGATGCCTCCGGCGCGGGCACCGCAGCTCCTTCGGCGTCGCGGAAGGTACCGTCGACCTCCCGGGCCAGGTACTGCGCCGTCGGGTCGCCGAGGGCCCCCCGGACCGCGGTCTGGACCCCGGCCACGTCGCCCGGCACCGTGGCGCGGAGGGCGACGAGCAGGTCGGCCACCGCGGATCGCGCCAGGCGCTCGCGGAGCAGACCCGCGAGCATCGCGACGGCCACGAGCATCGCCAGGAGGTCGTAGGCGATGCCGGCCTCGGGACCGGCGAAGAGGCGCGGCGCGATCGTCAGTCGGGCGAGCCCCGACAGCCCGACGACCGCGAGGACGGCCACGGCGCCGAGGGCCATCGGCAGGAGCTGGCGACGGCCCGCAGGACGGGCCTGCCGCAATCGGCGGACGACGACGGCGAGGACCAGCCCGGCCAGGACGACCGACACCGCGAGCGTCACGGACCCGACCTGCGGCAGGACGGTTCGATCCCCGACGTAGCGGTCGATCGTGTCGGGGCAGGTCGAGCAGCCGTACCAGTCGAGGGGCCGGTTGAGGGCCAGGCGGGCGGTGGCCCAGATGCCATGGTCGAGCAGCCACGCGCCGGCGAGCACCCGGCTGGCGCGATCGACGAGCCGGCCCGTCGGATAGGCCAGGACCGCGATCGCCAGGAGCGGCTCGTAGAACCCCTGGAGGCCGCCGCCGAGATAGGCGACCGTGATCGAGCTCGAGCGCCCGAAGGTCCCGACGAACCAGGCGAATCCGATCGCGACGAGCAGCGGCCCCATGCGATTGGCGGGTCGCCGATCCCAGGCGATGAGGCCCGCGGCCATGAAGGCCCAGCCGCCGACGAGGTCGGCGGTGAGCCACGCCAGCGGACGATCGTCGAAGCCGAGCTGCTGGGCCTCGGCGACGAGGCCGAAGGCGAAGCCCCCCAGCCCGACGAGGGCGATGAGGAGGTGCCGCGCCGCGCTCCTGCCGGTTGTCATGGCCGGGCCAGCCTAGTCGGGCCAGACAGCGCTGCCATCGGGGCAGACCCCGATGGCGGTGTCAGGCGTCTCCGGGCTAGCCCCGGATCGCTTCCGGGGCCGGTCCCGATGGCAGGCGGCCCGTGCCACCGGACCCTTCCGGCAGGCGGGCCGCATCCACGACCGGCCCGCGACCGATCAGGAGGACCGGGATGACATCGCTCAACCGCCGGGGAGCCGCGCTGGGTCTCGTCGCGGCCGTCACCCTCGGGGCTGCCTGCGCCGGCACCACGCCGACCGCGGCGCCGGCAACCGCCACGCAAGCGCCCGCACCGAGCACGTCGACGGACTACCTCGCCGACGTCGACATCGGTTCGGGTCGGACCATGCACATCCTGTGCCTCGGGCCCATCGGGACCGGCCGCCCGACGGTCATCCTCGAGCACGGCCTCGGCGCCGACCTCGGCGTCTGGGGGGACGTCTTCAAGAGCCTGCAGGCCACCGACCGGGTCTGCGCGTACGACCGAGCCAGCGAGACCACCCAGAGCAAGCTGCCCGACGGGCCGCGCACGACCGCCGACCAGGTCGGCGACCTGCATGCCCTCCTCGCGGCTGCCGGGATCAAGCCGCCGTACGTCCTCGCCGGCCACTCGATCGGCGGCTGGAACAACCTCGTCTACGCAGGGACGTACCCGAACGACGTCGCCGGCGTGGTGTTCGTCGATGTCCGTCCGCCCGCGGCGAGCCGGGAGTGGCTGGCGGCCCTGCCGCCCGCGGCGTCCGATGAGCCCCAGGCCATCCATGACTGGCGCTCCGACCTCACCGAGTTCGAGCGCGACCCGATGGCGAACCCCGAGCACCTGGACCTGGTCAAGAGCGCCGACCAGGCCCTCAAGGCGCCCGGCTTCGGCAGCGCCCCGCTCATCGTCCTCGCCCGGGCGGACGCCAGCGACGACTTCGAGGGGCTCGATCCGGTGTTGCTCGCCAAGTTCAAGCAGATCGGCGACCGGCTCACCGCGGACCTCGTCAAGCTGTCGACGGACGGCCGGCTCGTGAAGGTCGAGCACACGAGCCATGAGATCCCGGTCGATCAGCCCCAGGCGGTGATCGACGCGATCCTGGAGGTGCTCGGCAGGGCCGGCTGAGGCCGTCAGGCGCGCGCCCCGGCGGTCAGCCGCCGGGGCGGACCCAGGGATGGGTCTCGACGATGATCGGCATGAGCGGGTCCGGAGGATCGAGGACGTGGAGGCTGAGCTTCCCGTCCTCGATCTGCCATGTGAACCTGACGCCATTGTCGGCGTACTCCGCCGGGAAGGCGGTGGTGATCGTCAGCGCCCCGGGCACCGCCGTCCACGTGCCGCGGAACACCGGGTTGACGATCGGCGCCCCGTCCAGCGAGGTCTGGACGCTCGACCACGTCCCGGTGTCGGTGAACGTCCACACGAAGATGCCGCTGTTCTCGTTCTGGGCGTGGACATCGGTGATGCCCTTCGTCGTGAAGTCCTCGCGCGTGACGGTCGAGGTCCAGGACCCGACGAGCTCGGCGGCGATCGGACCGGAACCGGTCAGGGCGGGCGAGCCGTTGGACCTGCCGCAGCCGGTCGCAGGCGCCGCCACGAGCAGCGTGAGCGCGAGGACGAACCGGAGACCTCGCATCGCGCGGAGGATACGGCGCGGCGGGAGCGGGCCGGTAGACTCACGGAAGCGGCGGCGAGCGTCACCCGGGAGGACCCACAGCGCGAGTGGCGGGCAAGGGCAAGACCGTTCACGGTGAGGCGGCCAACGCCGGCCACCGCGTCCTTGCCCCGGACGACGCCGAGGTCGAGGCATACCTCGAGACAGCGCTCCATGCTCCGGCTCCGGAGCGGGCCCCGAGCGATCGCCCCGAGGACGCCGGATCCGGGACCGTTGCCGTCCTCGACTTCGGAAGCCAGTTCGCGCAGCTGATCGCGCGCCGGGTCCGCGAGCTCAACGTCTACTCCGAGCTCCTGCCCCACGACACGAGCCTCGCCGAGCTGGAGCGGCGCGGGACGACCGCCGTCATCCTCTCGGGCGGTCCGAACAGCGTCTACGACCCCGGCGCCCCGAAGCCCGACCCCGAGATCTGGTCCGGCCGCATCCCGGTCCTCGGCATCTGCTACGGCGCCCAGCTCATGGCCCACGAGCTCGGCGGCGACGTCCTGCCCACGCCGAAGCGCGAGTACGGGCCGGCGATCGTGACGATCGGCGAGGAGGACGGCCTGTTCGCCGGCATCGAGCCCGAGCAGCCGGTCTGGATGAGCCACGGCGACTCGATCACGAAGCTGCCCGACGGCTTCCGCTCCACGGCTCGCACCGCGTCGACCGAGTTCGCCGGGCTCGTCGACGAACGCCGGCACCTGTACGGCATCCAGTTC
>JBKPRF010000181.1:0-2222 GCA_046734475.1 Chloroflexota bacterium | reverse complement strand
CACGTCCGAGGCCCTCCGATCGCTCCGCCAGCATCCCGCCCAGGGCATCTCCCGGCGGCGGCTCCTGCGGGCCTCGATCGGCGGCGCGATCGCCCTGTGGCTGACGGAGATCACCGCCGGCACGATCGGCTTCCTGTGGCCGAACCTCAAGGGCGGCTTCGGCGGCGAGGTCAAGATCGGGACGCTAGAGGACGTCAAGACGGCGAACTCGACCCTGCCGATCTCGGAAGGCTTCCCGGCCTACGTCCAGGCGGCACGGGCGTTCATCGTCCTGTACGACCCGAGCCGCCAGCAGTTCGTCCCGGGCGAGGACAAGACCGGCGACGGCCAGTCGCTCAACGTCCGCTCGCTGTACCAGCGCTGTCCGCACCTCGGCTGCAAGCCGAACCCGTGCCTGAAGAACTTCTGGCTCGAGTGCCCGTGCCACGGCTCGCGCTACGACCGGCTCGGGATCAAGGCCCTCGGCCCGCAGTACGGCCCGGCGCCGCGGAGCATGGACCGCTTCTCTGCCTCGGTCGCCGCCGACGGGACCCTGACCCTCGACACCTCGAAGATCACCCTCGGGCCCCTCGCTGTCGCCGTTGGCCAGCCGGGCATCATCCCGCCCCGAACGCCGACCGGCTGTCTCTGAGCCGATGACGAACCAACCCGGCCGCGAGCCGGAGCAGCGCCTGCCCGCGCCGCGACCGAACGCCGAGCGTGCGCCGGCTCGGGCCGACCGGTTCACGGCTCCGGCCCAGATCCAGAACACCACGGGGCTCAACCCGGAGCGCGCGGCCCGGATCGTCCGCCAGTCGGGCGACGCCCGCTGGATCGCGTTCCTCGGCACGACGATCGTCGCGATCTTCGTGATCGTCTACTACTTCTACGAGACCGGCCTGCCGTACGGCCTCTCGACGCCCCGCCTCGACCAGCAGGCCGACGCCCAGCAGGTCACCTCGATCGAGCGGGGCTACAACCTCTACATGGCCAACTGCGCCCGCTGCCACGGCGACAACGGCGAGGGCAAGATCGGGCCGGTGCTCAACGACCAGGTGAAGTTGTTCGCGCACCTGAACCCGACCTACATCAAGAACGTGCTGACGGTCGGTGGCCGCTACGTCTGCGGCAATCCCAACAGCCTCATGCCGGTCTGGGCCGACACCAACGGCGGGCCGCTGAACTACATCGCGATCCAGGACCTCATCGACTTCATCCGCGCGCCCAACAACGAGACCTTCACGGTCCGCAGCCAGTCGCTCAACGAGCCGGTGCTGGACGCGAACGGGAACGTCAAGACCTTCAAGGGCTGGGTCGATCCGAACTTCAAGCCGGAGCCGTCGTCGACGCCGTTCCCGGACTGCTACCTGGGCAACCCGACCTCGCCCTCGAGCAGCCCCTCCGGGACGCTCCCGCCGGATGCCACGATCCTCAAGGTCACCGCCGTGAACATCGCGTTCGAGGAGAAGGAGCTGACCGCGCCCGCGAACCAGGCGTTCGGCATCGACTTCACGAACAACGACCCGGCCGGGGTCGACCACAACATCGAGATCAAGGACTCGACGGGCGCGGTGATCGCCGACCCGCCGACGATCACCGGCGGCGACACGACGACCTACACCTACCAGCCGCTCGCGGCCGGCACGTACACGTTCATCTGCAAGGTCCACCCGATCCCGGCCATGACCGGGACCTTGACGGTCAAGTAGCGGATGGCATCGGCCCAGGACGCCAAGGCTCGCCCGGCCCTTCCGCCGGGTCGTAGCCACCGCCGCGCCTTCTTCGGCTTCTTCGATGCCGACGGCTGGTCGTGGGCCGGTCTCAAGGCGTTCGTCTGGTTCCTCCTGATCATCATCCTGCTGGGGTACGTCCCGGATCGCGCCTACTACTTCACGGTCAACCGCACGATCGATCTCGGGATCCTGTTCTGGTCGCCGATCAACCTCTGCCCGGCCGAGAACCACGGCTTGCCGTGCCCGCCCCCGACCGGCGCGATCGTCCCGTGGCAGGGCTCGCCGGCCGAGCTGGCGCTGCCCGCCGCACGGACCGGCGGCGCCGCATTCCAGCTCGGCACGCACCTGCTGTACATCGGTGGCTCCGACGGCCAGGCGCCGACGGCGACGACCTTCACTTCGACCGTCCAGAACGGCAACTTCAGCACGTGGGTCGACGGCCCCGCGCTCCCCGCCGCGCGGAGTGACTTCGCGGCCACGACCCTGTCCGGGGTCGGCTATGTCCTCGGC
>JBKPRF010000180.1:0-3395 GCA_046734475.1 Chloroflexota bacterium | reverse complement strand
GTGGCGCGTGCGTCGTGATGTCGGGCACGGTCTACGCCTCCGGCGCCGAGGTCCAGTTCGGCGGGTCGTCGTGCGGCACCAGCGGTGGCGCGGACGCGCAGCTCGTCCTGCAGTTCGTCTGCTGGGATCTCACGCTCGCCGGGAACAACAACTTCTACTTCGCCTACAACCGCGCCGCGTTCGCCCAGCCGTGGGCCTACGGCCTCGTCCAATAGGGTCCGACCGCTAGGGCTGCCCGCCCCCCTCGTCATCGCGCTCGACGACGATCCGGCCGAGGCGTTCGCCCTCGAGCGCCGGCAGGAAGGCGTCGGCATCCCCGACGAGCACGATCGCGGCCGCGGCCGGCCGAACGTGGGCCCGCGCCGCGGCTCGGACGGCGTCGCCGGTCACGGCATCGATCGCCGGCCGGTAGCGGTTCAGCTCGTCGAACGGCAGGCCATGGACGATGAGCCCGGAGATCGCGCCGACGACCGCGGGCGGGGTCTCGAAACGAAGCGGGAACACGCCGACGAGGAAGTCCCGGGCGGCCGTCAGCTCCCCGTCATCGACGTCCCGGCTCGAGATGCCGTCGAGCTCGCCGAGGATGTCCAGGACCGCCGGCACCGTCACCTCGGTGTTCACCGCGGTCCGCGCCGCGAAGGGACCGGCCGCCCGGCGCAGATCGAAGCCGGTGCTGGCGCCGTACGTGTAGCCCTTCTCCTCGCGCAGCCGGTGGTTGAGCCGCGAGTCGAAGAGCCCGCCGAGAATCGCGCTCATGACCGACAGGGCATGGAAGTCGTCGATCCGGCGCGGCAGGCCGACGTGGCCGATCCGGATCTCGGTCTGGACGGAGCCGGGCCGATGGACGACCCGGACGAGGCGGTCGTCGAGGTCGTCGAGAGCCGAGGTGGCGTCGATCCTGCCGGCCACCGCCGCGGTCGGGCTCGCGGCCCACGCTCCGAAGTGGTCACGCGCGAGGGCCACGGCATCGAGACCGGTCAGGTCGCCGCCGACCACGAGGGTCATCCGCGCGGGATCGAAGGTCCTGCCGAGCTGGGCGGCGCAGGCCGCGGCGTCGAGTCGCTCGACGGTCTCCTTCAGGCCGCCGGCGGGCCGGCGGTACGGCGAGCCCGGTGCATAGATCGTGTCCACGAACGCCTCCTCCGCCCGACGCCGTGGGTCGGCCCGGGCCTGGAGGAGGTCATTCAGGCGCTCGTCGCGGAGACGCTCGATCTCATGGCCCGGGAACGTCGGCTCCGCGAGCATCTCGGCGACGAGGCCCAGCGCCGGCGCGAGCCGATCGACCGGCACGTCGACGCTGACCGACATCGCGTCCCAGCCGGCCTCGGCATGCAGCGACGCGCCCAGTCGCTCGGCGGCCTCGACGAGCTCGATCGCGTCGTGACCGCGGGTGCCTTCGGAGAGGCCGCGGGCCATCAGCGTCGTCACGCCGGCGGCCTCGGCCGGCTCATCCCCCGCCCCGGCGGTGATCACCAGCGAGGCCGAGACGAGCTCGCGGCCGGGCAGGTCGACGGCGATCACGCCGAGGCCGTTGTCGAGCTCGATCCGTTCGAAGTCGGGGAAGTGATAGGCCCGCGGGACGCCCGGGGTCGGCCGCTCCGCGACGACGATCTCCGGGCTCACGCGGCGGCCTCGCCGGCCACCCCGGCCGGGACGTACGTGAGCACGAGCCGGTTCTCGGGGCGGAACACGTCCGCACGGACGGTCCGGATGTCCTCGGCCGTCACGGCGAGATAGCGCGGCAGGACCTTGTTGATGAGGTCTGGATCATCGAACAGCGTCGCGTACATCGACAGGCGGTCCGCCCGCTCGTCGACGCGCATCAGGGCGCCGAGCTCGTCGGCCTCGGTGAGGGCCTTCGCGCGATCGAGCTCGTCCTGGGTCACGAGCTCCGTCGCGAGGCGAGCGAGCTCCTCCCAGAACGCGCCCTCCAGGACTTCGAGGTCCACGCCGGGCCGGGCGGTCGCCCAGCCGGCGCTGACCGACGCGCCGCCGGTGAAGCCCATCGAGAAGAACGCCGCGTCCTGGGCGATCCGATCCTCACGGACGAGCCGCCGATGGAGCCGGCTGCCCTTGCCGCCGGCGAGGATCTGGCCCGCCAGGTCGAGGGCGTCGAGGCGCGGATCGCCGTAGACCGGCGCCCGCATCCCCCAGTAGATCCGCGGCAGCGGGATCCGGTCCGGCACGATCTCCCGGACCTCGCCCCCGAGGGTCGGCGGGAGTCGCAGGTCGCGGAGGTGGACCGGCAGGTTGGGGTTGGCCGGGATCCGTCCGAAGTAGCGCTCGACCCAGGCCCGGATCTGGCTCCGCTCGACGTCGCCCACGACCGTGACGACGCAGTTGTTCGGGGCGTAGTGGAGCCGGAAGAACGCGCTGACATCCTCGACCGACGCGGCGTTGAGGTCGTCCATCGAGCCGATCGTCGGGTGGTGGTACGGGTGCCACTCCGGGAACAGGCCGGCGAGCAGCTTCTCGTTCCAGGAGCCGTACGGCCGGTTGTCGTACGACTGGCGCTTCTCGTTCTTCACCACCTCGCGCTGGTTGTCGAGGTTGTCCTGCGACAGCGCGTCGAGGAGCGTGCCCATCCGGTCGGCCTCGAGCCACAGGGCGAGCTCGACGCGATGAGACGGCATCGTCTCGTAGTAGTTCGTGCGGTCCAGCCAGGTGCTGCCGTTGCAGACGCCGCCGGCCGCCTGGATCGTCGCGATGTGCTCGGCCTTCGCGACGTGGGCCGAGCCCTCGAACATCACGTGCTCGAACAGGTGCGCGAAGCCCGTGCGGCCCGGCTCCTCGTGCTTCGAGCCAACGCCGTACCAGAGGTTGACCGCGGCAACCGGCGCGAGGTGGTCCTCGGCGACGATCAGGCGCAGGCCGTTGGGCAGGCGCTCATCGCTGAATTCGACGTGGGGGACGGGCACCGGGCGATGCTAGCGGAGCCAGAGGAACGTGACGGTCACGAGCAGCCCGACCAGGACACCCTGGAGGACCATCTCCAGCGCCTTCCGGGCATCGGCGGAGCGCATCGACGGATCGACCTTGCGCTCGCGACCGAGATCGGCGAAGTTCTCGAGCCCGAACGCGCCGAAGCGGACACAGAACCGCCGGAGGACCTGGAGCCAGGTCACCGTTGTGCCGGCGGCGAGCGGCCAGAGCACGAGCCGGCTCGCGACGGGCGCATGACCGGCGATCAGGGCCGCGGCGACGAACGCGGTGACGACGGTGCCGACGATCGCGATCCGCCGGCGCCGGGCAATCTCGTCCGGTCCGATGTTGCAGCGCTCGCCGGGGAGGATCCGAGGGCTCGCCATAGGCTGAGCATAGTCCGCTCGCGAGGAACGCCGCCTTGACAACCCTCGAACACGGTGTTAGACATGTGTCTAACAGTTGTCAGGAGG
>JBKPRF010000179.1:0-2495 GCA_046734475.1 Chloroflexota bacterium | reverse complement strand
CGTGTAGCCGGGGCTCGTCGTGGCCCGGACGACCGGCGCCGGATCGACGCGGCGGAGCTGGTTCGGCTCCGTGCCGTACGTGCGCGAGAGGCGGCGCATCCGCACCGCGAGGTAGTACTCCATGACCTGCCGCACCTGGGGCTCGCTCAGGGCATCGTCGGCCCGGAGCGAGTACTCGACCCGGGCGGTCGGGTTCTGCGTCGCGCCGCCGAGCAGGCCGAGGTACTGCGGGCCGTCGTCGCTGTCGCCGATCTCGCGCAGGCCACGGGCCAGCTTGGTCGCGGTCCCGAGGGACGGCATCCGGTCGCCGCGCACGAGGCGGGAGATCGTCGAGTGGTCGACGCCGGACTGCTGTGCCAGCTGGCGCTGCGACATCTTCTTGGCCTTGAGCTGGGCCCGAAGCCACTCGTTGAACGCGCGACCGTTGGTGGAGGCCATGGGCCGACTATCACGGATGGGCCCCGCGGTCCATATCCCCCGTTCGTCCATGGGACCGATCCGCGGGCTCGAGCGGGCCTCGCGCGCGGGGATTCGGCTCCGGTGCGGTCTGGCTACGTGGGGTGCGGTCCGTGGTCGTGCAGACCGGTGGTACCCGGGCATTGCATCCGCGTATCGATCCCTAACGCAGCCATCGTCGGGTCGTTACTCCAATCGCCGTCCACCCACGGACACGGAGGTTCCCCACGCTCATGACCACCCTGAAGACCCGCGCCCGCGCGATCCTGCTGGGCCTCGGCACGCTCGCCCTGTCGGCGTCCGTCGCCCTCGCCAGCCAGTCGGCCGCGGCCGTCTCGACCGCCGGCTCGACGATCGCCGGCAACCTCGGCACGGCCGCCGGCCACGTCTCCAATGCGTCCGCCGTCCAGGCGATCGGCCGCGCCGCCGATCGGGCGGCGAGCGGCCTCGCCAATGCGACCGCCCACGGCAACGCGCCGACGAGCGCGGCCGACCCGACGGGCGCCCTGGCCGATGCGCTGGCCGCGGCGAACGCCGGGCTCGACAAGGCCGTCGACGCCCTCAACGGCAACGACACCGACGCGGATGCCGCTGGCCTCGATGGCATCGACACCGCCCGTGACGCCGTCGCGGCGGGGCTGGCGAGCGCCCAGGACGCGGAATCGAACGCCGGCCGCCCCTGACGGGCGCCGATCCCGGCGGCGCGACGCCGCCCGCTCCCCTCGGGGCGAGCTTCCCGCTCGCTCCCCCACGCGAACATTCCGCCCGCTCCCTCTCGGAGCGAGCGACCGCTCCGGACGGCCCCGCTCACCGGGGTCGTTCGATTCCCGGGCCTGCCGCTCGCGGTAGGCCCGGCGCCACCGCCGGACCAGAAATTGCCAACTTCCACTGTGGGCGGCCGGAGACGCCGAGATCGCCGGTCACTCGCGCCCGACCTCACCCGCGCCGGACAAATTCACCCCGGCGTGAACGTGACTCGGGATGAAGTCGAGTGCCGGCCACCTGCCGGCGATCTCCATATGGCCTGGCTTGCTCGTCTGAGGCCGCGATGGGTGGCATTTGGCAGAAATCCGCGGACGATGCAGCGTGCCGGGCGGAGCGCGGCAATCGGGGCTGCCCGGGCCGCTCGCGCTCCTAGCCAGCGCCGCTCCTGCGCTCAGCCGGCGCCCGCTCCCGCGCTCCTGACCGGCGGCCGCTCGTGCGCTTGGCTTGCCGCACCCGCTGGCGCTCCGGGCGGCCGCTCCGGGGCCTAGGCTGCGGCTCCGGCCCCCGGCGCCTCGCTCAACCCGGCGCCGCGGCGCTTGCCCGAGATCGCGTAGGCGATGGAGCCGAGGATGATGATCGACAGGACGCTGAGCGCCCGATCGACGAGGGTGATCGCCAGGGCCTCCGTCTGCGAGGCCCCGTACACGAGGGTCAGCAGGCCGACGATGCCGCCCTCGACGAAGCCGATCCCCGCCGGCGTCAGCGGGATCGCCGTCAGCAGCGACGCGGACAGCGCGACGAAGAAGGCGCCGCTGATCCCGAGATGGATCGGGAAGCCGAGGGCCTGGACGACGAGGTACAGGCGCATCGCCTCGGTGCCCCAGATGAGGCCGGTGACGATCACGAGGCGGGGCAGCGCCGCCAGCCCGATCGATGAGAAGACGCCTTCCTCGAAGCGGTCGTAGAACTCGACGACCCGGTGCGGGAACGGCAGCGCGGTCAGGATCCGGCGGCCGAAGTTGCGCATGGTGAGGAGCCCTGCGGCGAGCAGCACGACGAACCCCACGCCGATGAGGAACAGCACCTGGATCTCCGACGGCAGCCCGGTCCGGAACGAGACCAAGCCGGCGGCGAGCCCGAGCGTCACGATCGCGAAGAGGTCGAGGATCCGCTCGATGAACACGGTCCCGAACGTCCGCGACAACG
This sequence comes from Chloroflexota bacterium, assembly GCA_046734475.1. Lineage (GTDB taxonomy): Bacteria > Chloroflexota > Limnocylindria > Limnocylindrales > CSP1-4 > UBA5189. The sequence goes on along the minus strand of JBKPRF010000179.1, from coordinate 128 downwards.
AGACCGAGCTGTTGATCTTCAGGAGCCAGGCGCGGTAGACGTCGCCGAGCTTGGCCGGCACGAGGCAGTTCACGAGCCACGAGATGAAGATGATCTCCATCGCGTCGCGGGTGCCGAGGTCGAAGCCC
>JBKPRF010000178.1:0-4851 GCA_046734475.1 Chloroflexota bacterium | reverse complement strand
CGACCGCCTGGAGCGTCCCGCCCTCGACCTGACCCTCGCACAGGATCGGGTGGATGACCTTGCCGACGTCGTCGATGGCGAGGACCTCGTGGACCGTGACCTCGGCCGTGTCGAGGTCGACCTCGACGGTGGCCACCGCGGCAGCCCAGCCGAACGCCGGGTACGCGTCGCCGCGGTACGTCTTGTCGTCGAAGTTGACGTCGGGGTAGGGCTTGAACTGCTCGTCGACCCGGATGGGGCCGTGGGCCAGGCCGTGCTCGCGATAGACGTCCGCGAACGCCTTCCCGCGGGCGTGCTGCTCGACCCGGGCCTTCAGGCCCCGGGCGGCCTCGATGCACAGCCCGCCGACGACCATCGCCGTCCGGCTCGCCACCGTGGGCCCGGAGTCGGGGACGATGGCCGTGTCCTGTGGTGCGACGAGGACGTCGTCGATCGGGATGCCGAGCTCGGCGGCGACGAGCATCGGAAAGATCGTCTTCGTGCCCTGGCCCATCTCGGTCGAGGCGACGAGGACGCGGACGAGGCCGTCGGCGCCGAGCTCGACCGAGGCCACGGACGCAAGATGGACCTCGCCCGAGCCGGTGAAGCCGGCGCCGTGCCAGGCGAGCGCCAGGCCGACGCCGTGGGCGATCCGCTGCTCGGTCGTCCGCAGCGGGCCCGCAGGCATGGCGCCCGAGCCGCTCCGCGCGCCGAGATCCTGCGAGGTCTCCTCCCGGATCCGCTCGAACGCCGAGCCGTCGACGGCGAGTCGGAGGACCTCCTCGCCGGCGACGCTCTCCTTGAGGACCTGACCCGTCGGGGTCGTGTCGCCGAGCCGGTAGACGTTGCGGGCTCTGATCTCCGCCGGGCTCATCCCGAGCTCCTCGGCGATCCGGTTCAGCTGGGTCTCCGCCGCGAACTCCGTCTGGGGCGCGCCGAAGCCCCGGAACGCGCCGTTCGGCGGGGTGTTGGTGCGGGTCGCCCGGGCCCGGATCCGGACGTTCGGGCAGCGATACGGCCCGCCCGCATGGAGCGCGCCGCGCGACAAGACCACCGGCGTGAGCGTGCAGTACGCCCCGCCGTCCATGACGACCTCGATGTCCTGGGCGACGAGCCGTCCGTCGCGAGTGACCCCGGTTCGGTGGCGGACGATCGCCGGATGGCGCTTCGTGGTGGCGGCGATGTCCTCGTGGCGGTCGTAGATCATGCGCACCGGCCGCCCGGCCTTCTTCGCCAGGAGCGCCGCGTGGACGCCGATGACGGTCGGGTACTCCTCCTTGCCGCCGAAGGCGCCGCCGGTCTCGCTCTGGATCACCCGAGCCTGCTTCGCGGTCAGCCCGAGCGAGCGCATCAGGCCCTTGTGGACGTAGTACGGGCACTGCAGCGAGCCGTGGACCGCGATCTCGCCGCCCTCGCCGGGCACGGCGATCATCGCCTGGCCCTCGATGTAGAGCTGCTCCTGGTGGCCGACCCGGTACTCGCCCTCGAGGACGATGTGGGCCTCGGCGAACCCCGCCTGGAGGTCCCCCGTCGCGATCTCGTAGTGGGCGTAGACGTGGTCGGACGCCTCGGGGTCGAAGACGGGCTTCAGCGGTTCCGTCACGACCTTGATCCCCGCCTTCATGCGCCGCAGCGTCGCCTTGTCGGGGGCCGCGATGAGGGCCAGCGGTTCGGCGTGGTGGCGGATCTCACCGCCGATCGGGACGAGCACCGGCTGGTCGTCCTGGATGCCGCTGACGATGTTCTCCCCGGGGATGTCGGCGGCGGTCACGAGGACGACCTTCGACCAGTCGAGCATCGGGTCGGGCTCGATCGCGACGAGCTTCGCGCGAGCCTCGGTCGAGCGGATCGTCGCGCCGTACCACGCACCCGGGAAGACCAGGTCGTCGGCGTACTTCGCGGCGCCGGTCAGCTTGTCGGGACCCTCGCGCCGGAGCGGCAGCCCGCGGGCGCGACCCGTGGCGATCTCCCCCGGCTCGAGGACGAGCGCCGTCGCGCCGGACTCGCCGGGCCGCGTCTCGGTTCTCGTCGTCATCTGGGGCCGACCCCTCCCCCGTCCGCGTTCGTCACGAGGCGTCTGATCGGGCCGAGCCTACCATTCACCACCCTCAGGCCACCTCGCCGATCGTCCTGCTCGGCGTCTGCGTGATGACCAGCCCGGCGATGACGATCGCCGCCCCGACGAGCGCCAGCGGGCCCAGCGCGTCGCCCAGCAGCACGGCGGTCATCGAGACGCCGAACAACGGCACGAGGACCGTGTAGGCGCTCGCCCGCGCGGCGCCGAGCCGGCGAATGCCCTCGTAGAAGAACACGAACGCGAGGACGGTCCCGAAGGTCGCGAGATAGAGCACCCCGCCGATGGCCCGCGGCGACGCCGCGCCGAGATCACCGAAGCCACCCGGCTGGAAGATTGCGAGCGGCAGCAGGATCAGCGCCCCGACCGCCGCGCCGAGGAACGTGATAGCCGCGACATGGAAGCGGCGCGTCGCGGTCCGGCCCACGAGCGTGTAGATCGCCCACAGGACCGCCGCGACCGCGAACATCGCCTCGCCGATCGCGGTGGTGGCCGTCTCGCTCCCGAGCGATGGCCCGACGACGAGGACGAGGCCCACGAGGCTGATGGCGACGCCGGCGGCCCGCCGCGCCCCGATCCGCTCGCCCAGGACGAGGCGCGCCAGGATGAGCGTCGCCGCCGGGATCAGCCCGGGGACGATGACCGAGCCGTGGCTCGGCGGCGCCAGGGTGACGCCGTACAGGAACAGGACGTTGTAGACGACGATCGAGGTCAGGCCGACGCCGAGGATCACCGGCAGGTCCGCGCGGCCCGCCGAGACGTCGATCCGGGTCGCCCGGCACCAGGCGTAGAGCAGGATCGCAGCGACGAGGAACCGCACGAACGCGACGGTGAGTGGCGGGATCTCGTCGGTCGCCCACGGCGCGGCGACCCACGTGCCGCCGAAGCACGCGGCCATGAGGACGAGCAGGAGCTGAGCGACGCGCTCGGCCCCTAGGTCGCGCCCGCGACTCGTCAAGACGTTCGGCGTCTCCGTTGGAGGCGCCAGCCGAACCCGATGAGCATGAGCGCGACCAGCCCGATCGCCACCGCCAGGACAGCCCCCGTCGGAAGCGCGGAGTCCGCCGTGCTCGCGGTTCCTACTGGAGCCGTCGACGGCGCCGGGCTCGCCACCGCCGGCCCGTAGCTGATCGCGAACTCGGCTCCGCTGGCCTTGGCGACGGCTCCGAGGTACTCGCAGCCGCCAATCACCTGCTGCGACTGGCCGGCCCCGGAGATGGTCACGCTGAGCTTGCGCTCGGTCGGGGCGCCGCACGCGGGCAACCCGCCGCCGGCGGCGGCCAGGCCGACCCAGTACGGCGGCAGCTCGAGGTGGACGATGCGCTCCGTTCCGGCGGCGACGTTGACCGTGAGGTGCGTCGTGACGGCGCCGTCGACGATGTCGATGGTGAACTCGGTGGCTGTATCCGTTCCATTGGACAGGCGGACGCCGGATCCCTGGATCTCGTCGATGTCGCGCCGGCTCGTGAGGTTCGATCCCGATCCTCCCGGTCGATCCGTGACGCCGATCGGATCGCCGAGCTGGTAGGCCGGCTTCAGGGGATCCCGCACGGCGTGGAAGCCGTGCATGAGGAACAGATCGTCGAGCGAGCTGATATCGGGCGTCCCGTCGCCATTGGCGTCGTTCGCCGGCTGTTTGAATGCCGCGGCGACGAACGGACTGCGGAGGAGCGCCTCGTGGAGGTCGGCCACGGCGGGCTTCTTCAACGACGCGAGCGTGTCGATGAGGTCGCGCACCGGCAGGAAGACATCGTCCGCGGCCGTGTAGGTCGCGACGGATCCGGATTTCTCCGGGTCGATGACGGAGAGCGGCTCGGTGTCGGCGCTCGATTCGTCGATGAGATCCCAGAACAGCTGGGCGGCTGCGAGCTCTTCCCGCTGCGCGGTGCTGCCGAGCTCGAGGTACGACCAGGGCTTGTAGCCGTTGGCTTCGAGGTCGGCGATATTCGACGCGTACACCGGCGTCGCGTAGTCGGGCTCGGTGTTCGCTGCGTCCAGGCTCAGCGACGCAAGGGTCGGAAGGAATTCCGCAAATCCCTCGTCCAGCGAATCGCAGGTCGTCGGGTTCGCCCAGCCGGCGTGGTTGACGTCGCCGGCACATTGCTGCAGGAACCCGAGCGCCGACTCGAGATGGTGCGTCACCTCGTGCCACTCGCAGTTCTCGGGACACTTCGACAGGCCCGACGAGCGGCTCCCATAGCTCGAGATCTTGCTGCCGATGTACACGACACCGCGGGTGTAGTGAGCCCCGGTGCTCCGGTCACGGCCGCCCGCTGACGTTGTTCCGGTCTCGAACGGCTGGACGGTGAACTCGCCCAACCGGCTGCGGTCGATCCTGGCATTGGTGATCAGCCAGTCGACATACCGGGCAACCTGCCAGTGGATGTTTGCGAGGTCGGGCAAGGTGGGCTCGTCTGGCGCTGCCCGAAAGTCGATGTCGAAGTCGTCCCGGCCGAAGTCCTCCGTCGCCACGGTGCCCTTGGCGGTGGCGACGTCGGTCGACCCGAACTTGACCGTCTTGAAGATCGGAGGGTTGTGGGCCGCATCAGTCAACGACGCGCGAATCTCGTAGTCCCCGGGAGTCGCGCCACGAAGGCAGTAGGCGCCCGCGTCGTCGGTCGCCGCCTTCGTCCCGGTCGGCTTGCCGTCCTTGTAGAGCTCGACGAGGACACCTGGCAAGGGGTTGGCGTGCTCGTCGCCGTCGCCCCCGTCTCGAACGATCCCGCCGAGGTCGCACGTTGGCGACCCCAAGGTCAGCTTGATGTGCATCGTCGCCGACCCGGCATCGCTCGGTGCCT
>JBKPRF010000177.1:0-2381 GCA_046734475.1 Chloroflexota bacterium | reverse complement strand
GTCGAACCCGTCGGTATCGACCGGATTTGCATCGCTGAACGTGCTCACGGCAGGGCCGTTCGTGTACGAGCACGACTGTGTCCAGGTTGACTTCACGGAGAGATCGAGGGTGTAGCCGGTGAGCCCGCCGACGGTGGCCGCCGCCGGCTTCGTGCCGACGAGCCCCGGAAGGCTCGCCAGCCAGTCGGCCAGCGACTTGGGATCGCGGCCGATCCCGGGCTCGTTCAGGGCGTGGCACATGTTGGCGCCCTGAGCGTGGGCCACGACGTCGTCGAAGACGTAGATCCCCGTGTCCGCAGGGGCGCCCTGCTTGGCCAGGACGTAGCAACCGGCGCAGTCCTGGATGTCGGCCCAGCCGGCGGGAACCGTGTAGCTCAGCCGGCCGAAATCGTACGTCCAGGCCGTGGGCTCGACCCACGGATTGAAGATGGCCGAGGTGTACGCGCCGGCTTCGAGGTCGCCGACGCATGAGCCGTTCGGGTCCGGGCAGTTCGCGCGGAGCCACTCACCGGCGATGACCTCGGCCCGCCGGATGCAGGGGTCCTCGACCTTGGTCACGGTGAGCTTCGTGCCAGCCGGAGACAGGGCGAGGGTGTAGACCCCGGCCTGTCCCGTCGTGCAGTCGGCGAAGGGCTCGAGCAACTCGAGTCGCAGTCGATCCGGCGCGGTCAACGAGGCACGCGACAGCATCGATGGCGACCCGGTTCCGCCGTGGAAGTTGAAGAAGAGCGTGTCGAACCTGAACGATGCCCGGTCGGCGGGGACGCCGCTGATCGTGCGGGTCGGCGCCCACCAGTCGAAGAGCAGGCTGGCCGGCACCGGCGAGGTGGTCGCCGACGGCGCCGGCGACTGGCTGGTGGACGGCGTGGGCGACGCGTTGTTGCCAGTGATCGGTGCGCGAGTGATGGCGAAGGCGCCGAGGCCGACGACCGCGATGGCGAGCACGGCGGCCGCGGCGTAGCGGATGGAAGCATTCATCGAACGGAACCTCATCAGCAGGCGCGCCACGCGCCGCTGCGGGACACGGTCGACGCGATCGAGGATCGCATCGAAGAATTGATCGGGCATGTGGCTCGGACCGTCGGCGAACCAGCGGTCGAGGACGCGCTCGATGTCACGGTCACGCGTCATGCCGGATGTCCTCCGATGGCGATGGCTCGGGCGTCGGCGTCCAGCGCAGCGCGCATCGCGCGGTGGGCGTGGTGGAGTCGGGAGCGGGCCGTCCCGACCGGGATGCCGAGGATCTCGGCAATCTCGGCCAGCTCGCGGCCCTCGAAGTGGCGCAGCGCGAGGAGCGCGCGCTGCGCGGGTGGCAGTCGGTGGAAGCCCCGCTCGAGCTGGTCCCGGTCGGCGACGCTGAGGAAGTCGTCGCGCGAGCTCGGGACGTCCATCGGCAGGACGTGGAGGTTCGAGGCGCGGCGGCGTTCCCGCACGGCCTCGGCGAGGCACGATCGGACGACGAGGCGATGGAGCCAGGCGTCGAAACGGTCCGGATCGCGGAGCTCGGGCAGGTCGCGCCAGGCGATCACCAATGCTTCCTGCAGAGCGTCCTCGGACCGATCGACGTCCCGGAGGATCCGCTGAGCGAGTGCGTAGAGGCGATCGCCGCGCGTGCGAATCAGGTCGGCATACGCCTCCCGATCACCGCGCTGTGCCGCCTCGACGAGCTCGCGATCCACGGACTCCGGTCCTCGTTGGCGCCCAGCGGGGGCGCTGTCCGGCCCCTATGGGAGCCGGCGACCCGGCTATGTTCAATCTTCGGGCCGGCTTCGGGAACGGCTGCCGACGCGGCGCTCAGCCTTCGAGGCCCGACAGCTCCCGGATCGTCCGCGCGACGGCAGACACGTCGTCGTCGCCGTGGCCCCGGCCGATGAGGCCGGCCTCGAGCTGCTCGACGAGCGCCGAGATCGGCAGTGCCGTGCCCGTCTCGCGGGCCAGCTGGAGCGCGATCCCGAGGTCCTTCCGATGGAGCGAGACCTTGAACCCCAGCGGGTAGTCGTTGTCCTTCATCCGGCCGCTGCGGTTCGCGAGGACCCATGACTGGGCGGCCCCGCCCCCGAGGGCCGTCACGAGCTGGTCGACGTCGAGGCCGGCCTTGAGGGCCAGGACGATGCCCTCGGAGACGCCGAGATAGGTGCCGGCGAGGATCACCTGGTTGACCGCCTTCGCCGCCTGGCCGGCACCGATGGGCCCGACATGGGTGATCGTGCTGCCCATCGCCTGGAGCGCGGGCCTCGCCCGCTCGAGGTCAGCCGCATCGCCTCCCACGAAGATCGAGAGGGTGCCTTTCCTGGCGCCCTCGCTGCCGCCCGAGACCGGTGCGTCGAGCATGGCCACGCCGCGCTCCCCGAGTCGCGCGGCGAACTCCCGAGTGGCCGACG
>JBKPRF010000176.1:0-3874 GCA_046734475.1 Chloroflexota bacterium | reverse complement strand
GCACCACGGCGAGATCTACGCCTACCTCGTGCGGATGCTGCGTGACGGTGACCTCGCCGCCGACCTGGCCCAGGACGCGTTCGTCAAGGCCTACAAGAACTACGACACCCTGCAGAAGGACGAGAACGCCCGCGCCTGGCTCTACCAGATCGCGCACCGCGTGGCCCTCGACGAGCTCCGCCGCCGCAAGATCGTCCGGATGGTCCCGTTCACCGGGGAATCCAAGGGCGCCGCGCCATCCGCCGAGCACCTCGCGATGGACATCCGACTGTCCGGGCCCCTCGAGCGGGCCCTGGCGAAGATCCCCGAGCGCCAGCGAGCCGCCCTCCTCCTCGCCGAGCTGCACGATCTGACCGGACTCGAGCTGGCCGCGGCCATGGGCGTGAGCCACGTCGCGGCCCGGGCGATCCTGACCCGTGCCCGCCAGAGCCTTCGAGCGGCGCTCGCCGCCGAGAAGGACGCCGAGCGCGCAACCGAGGCCGAGCGCGACGCCTTCTACGCCGAGCAGGCCGGAGGCGAGCGATGACCCTGCCGTTCCGGCGCCGGCACCACGACGACGAGTCCGGCCACGACCGGGCCCGGGCGATCTGGTCGACCGCGATGCTCGAGCCGATCGACGATCGCGACGCCGCCTGGCTCGAGGCCCATCTGGCCGGCTGTGCCGAGTGCCAGAAGGAGCACGAGGCCTATCTCGCCGACCGGTCGCTCCTCCGCTCGCTGCGGGATCGGCCGCCGGAGCCGCCACGGGATCTGTGGGCCCGCACGGCGGCGGCCATCGAGCGTGAGGCGGGCCGCCGCCGCGGCGGCATCAGCGCGCCCTTGGCCCAACGGCTCGTGCCGGCGCGCGCTCGCGTGCCGCTCGGGGTCATGTCCGGGCTGCTGGTCGCGCTCGTCATCGTCGCGGTGTCCTTCACGCCCCGTGGCCCGTTCACCTCGGGCCCCAGCGCCGGCGCGACCCAGGTCGCCCTCGGGACGCCCGCCGTGGTGCCAAGCCCGATCGCGGTCAAGACGGCCCCGATCGGCTTCGTCCAGACGACGGCTGACGGGCTGTACGAGCTCAAGATCGCCGACGTTGCGCAGGTCTGTCCGGACGAGAAGGCCGGTTGCGCGCCACTCACGAACTCCACCCACTCGGTCCTGACGTTCGACGCCGCGCCGCAGGCCCTCGTCGGCTCGCCGAACAACGACGCGCTGGTGATCGTCAACGGCTCTGCCGGCAGCCATGCCGGCTCGGTCATGGTGGTCCCGGTGCAGGGATCGACGGCGTCGCCACCACCCGCGTCGAGCACTCCGCACACGGCACCGCCCGCGACAGAGCCGGCGTCGAGCGAGCCGTCGCAAAGCCCGACCGGCAGCGTCGGCCCGACACCGCTGCCGACGCCGGCCGGCACCCGCTCGATCGCCGAGGGTGTCACCGTCGTGGGCGAGGCTCGGTACTCCCTCGACGGCAGGTGGCTCGCGTTCTCAGCCGCGCCGATCGATGCCTCCGCCGGCCCCGACCTGTACGTCTGGAACGGGACTGATGCCACGGCCACGCGGGTCACCTCCGACCACGCGACGTATTTCTCCGGCTGGCTGCAGGACCAGATCCTGGCGAGCCGCCTGCCGGAGGCGGCTGCCGTGCCGAACGCCAGTGCCGCGGCCACGCCCGCCGCCACGCCCGTGGCCACGCCGCCGCTGCCGGGCGCGAGCGCCGGCGCACCGCTCCCCACGGAGAGCCATCCGGTGTCGTTCGTGTTCGACCCCGCGACCGGCCTCTCGACGGACATGGCCATGCCGGACATCTGGCTGCCGAGCGTCGACAAGACCGGTCGGTTCGTCACGTTCTGGTTGGGCACCGTCCGCCTCGCGGCGGCGACGAGCACGGTCAGCCTCGGCACCGGGCGCCTCGTCCTGGACGGCTGGCTCGAGCCGCTCGACCACAGCGGTGGCGGCGCGTCGGCGTCGCACGGTCCCGCGGGCTCCGGCACTGGTACTGCGGGCTCGCCGTCGGGCGCTCCTCGGGGCTCAGGTCCCGCCGGGTCCTCCGGCAGCCCGGAAGCGTCCGAAGCGCCGGCCGTCGGCCCGGCCGGCACGCCGATCGAGCTCGTCCCCGGTCCGATCACGGCGTTCGAGGCCAGGTTCGACCCGAACGGCGCCCGCCTCGCGATCTGGGTGGCCGACGCGACAGATCCGAGCGTCGGGACGCTCAAGCTCGTCGTTCTCGATCACGGCAACGGCAAGGTCAACGCGGCCCTCGATCCGCTGCCCTCGGTCCGCGCGCTGCGCGGCTTCTCGATCGACGAGGGCCGTCTCGCCTGGGTCACGCCGCCCGGTCAGGACGGCAATCAGAGCAGCGTCCAGGTCCTTGCCTGGTCGAACGATGACTTCGGGCAGGTCCAGACCGTTCCCGGGGAGCAACTGACGATCGTCCGCTGACGCGCCGACGTCCGAGCCCTGCCCGGGCTCGGCGCGATGGCGTAGAGTTCGCGGCCTCATATGCGACCCAGCAGGACGGTCGCGAGGGCGGTGCTCACCGCAGCTCTCGCGTTCGGAGCCCTGCCGGGCCTCGCGGGCTCGCACGAACCCAGCCCGCTCCGGCCCATCGATGCAGCGGCATTCCGACAGGTCAACCTCGCGTCATCGCTCGATCGGGCCGAGGCCCAGATCGCGGCGCTGGATCCCGCGTTGCTCTCGGCGGGCCTCCTCGACGACACGTCGAAATTCTCGGAGGGCGCCGACTCGAAGGTGACGTTCGCCGGCCGGGCGAAGGGCACGCTGCCGGCGGTCACCTCGTCCTGGAGCTGGAAGCCCCCGCTCTACTCGGTCTCGGGGATCGCCTCGTTCTACGACAACGGGACCACCGCCATGCGACTGCCGCGTGGCACGGTCGTCGTGATCTGCGGGGCCGCGGGCTGCCTCGAGCGTGTCATCAACGACTACGGCCCGTCGGCCTCGGGCGGCCGGCTCATCGACATGTATCGGCCCGACTTCTTCGCGATCTGTGGCTGCCCCTCGTGGGAGGGCCTGACCCAGGTCACGGTCAAGGTCTACGGCGTTCCCTGACCTGAGGCCTCGGCGCTAGACTCTCCGACGAACCTTCGAGCCGGCCCGTGAGCCGGCGGACGGGCCCCGAGAGGCCAGGAGGAACGGATGACCGGCCGTCGCATCATGACCGCGGACGAGATCCGCCGGGCCGTGATTCGCATCTCCCACGAGATCGTCGAGAAGCAGGCGGGCACCGATGGGCTCCGGCTGGTCGGCATCCAACGGCGCGGCGTCCCGATCGCGCGCCGCCTCGCCGAGGAGATCGAGGCCCACGAGGGCGTCCGGGTCCCGGTCGGCGCGCTCGACATCGAGTTCTACCGCGACGACCTCTCGACGCTCGGTCACTCGCCCCTGCTGAAGGGTACGGACCTGCCGTTCGAGATCGGCGGCTCCACGGTCGTGCTGGTCGACGACGTCCTGTACACCGGCCGGACGGTCCGCGCCGCCATGGACGCGCTGCGTGAGTTCGGCCGACCCCAGGCGGTTCGCCTGGCGGTCCTCGTCGATCGCGGCCACCGGGAGCTGCCGATCCGGGCCGACCACGTCGGCAAGAACGTGCCGACATCGCGGGATGAGCGCGTCCGGGTGAAGGTCACGGAGGTCGACGGCGAGGACGCGGTCGATATCGAGCAGGCCCCGGTCGCGGCGGGCGCGACGTGATCGACGCCGGGGCGGAGCCGGCCGCCGCGCCGGCGGGCGAAGTGCCGGCGGGCGAAGTGCCCTCTGGCGACAGCCCCGTGGGCGTCATGGCCCACCGCTGGGCCCATCGCCACCTGCTCGACACGAGCGACCTGTCACCGGCCGACATCGACCTCGTCATGTCGACGGCCGACGCGATGGCCGAGAC
>JBKPRF010000175.1:0-9867 GCA_046734475.1 Chloroflexota bacterium | reverse complement strand
GGAGAGCGAAGGCCGATGCACCGAGCGCTCGCGCGAAGAGGATGTCCAGGACGAGGCCGCCGACGAACGCCACGACGATGCCGCGCTCGAAGCCTGCCGCGATGGTCCAGATGACCGCCAGGACGAGGACCGGGTGAAGGTTCGCATCTCCAACTTTGAGATATGGGGCGAGTGAGGCTTCGAGGAGCGCGGCGATCGTGCCTCCGATCGCGGCGAAGAGCAGGCTCATGAGAGGCGATCGGTCCTCGGCGATGTTGGAGACGTCGCGTGCGAACCGGAGCCTTCGCAGCGTCGATCGAACGGCGACAGCCGACGGTCGTCGCCGAAGTATCCCATGGAGCCTGGGACCCGGCAATCAGCCGGATGGCGCGATTTCGCGGGCCCTGGAAGTCCCGCACCGAAGAACTGTTTCACGTGCAATGACCCGCGCTGGAAGCCGACGGAGGAGAGCCGGCGATAAGCCGCCGAGCGCATGATCCAGGCCCCGTCGCGAGGCGCCTGGGAACGGAGGAATCGGCCGTCCGATGGTAGAATCAATGCCCGTGAGACACCCCCTGATGAAGCCCTAGTGGCCCAGACCGTCGCCTTTGCCAATCAGAAGGGCGGCGTCGGAAAGACCACCACGGTCGTCAACCTGGCGAGCTATCTGGCTCTCGCCGGTGATCGGGTCCTCGTCGTCGATCTTGACCCCCAGGGCAACGCCACGAGCGGCCTCGGGATCGATCGAAATCGAAGCGAATCCGTGTACGACGCGGTCGTCGACGATGCCGCCCTGGAGCAGCTGACCATCGACACCGTGGTCGAAGGGCTATCGCTCGTGCCGTCATCGATCGCGCTGGCGGGGGCCGAGGTCGAGCTTGCGCCCCTCGAGCAGCGCGAACGGCGCCTTGCTCGCCTCGTCACGCCAGAACGGGAGCGATACGACTACATCTTCATCGATTGCCCGCCCTCACTCGGCTTGCTCACCGTGAACGCCCTCACCGCAGCCGACGCCACCCTGATCCCGATTCAGTGCGAGTACTACGCCCTGGAAGGGCTCACCCAGCTGCTCGCGACCGTGAACCTCGTCCGCGACCACCTGAACCCGAATCTCTCGATCAAGGGAGCCGTCCTCACGATGCTCGACGGCCGGACCAATCTCGGTGCCGATGTCGCCGCCGAGGTCCGAGCCCATCTCGGCGATCGCGTCTACGACACCGTCATTCCGAGAAATGTGCGGCTGTCCGAGGCCCCAAGCCACGGCCTGCCGATCCACCTCTACGCCCCTACGTCGAAGGGCGCGGAGGCGTATGGAGCCCTGGCCGCAGAGGTCCGCGCGCGCGACGGCCGCCCACAGGCGCTGCCGGCCTCGCGCCTGGTGCCGGTCGGGCCAGGGCAGACGGCGTCGACCATAGCCGGGGCGGCCGCATGACCGTCCGGAGCGAGCGACCCACCGGGCTCGGACGCGGCCTCGCCGCGCTCATCCCACAGCGGGTCCCGGCCGGTCCGGCGACGCTGGAGATCGCCCTCGACCGAATCCGCGAGAACCCGCGCCAGCCGCGCGTCCGCATGGACGATGCCGCGCTCGACACGCTTGCGGCGAGCATCCGCGAGCACGGCGTCATCCAGCCGGTGCTCGTGACGGAAACGATCGACGGCTACCAGCTCGTCGCCGGCGAGCGGCGCGTCCGGGCGGCCCGCATGGCCGGTCTCGAGCGGATCCCGGCGGTCGTCCGGCAGCTCGCGGATCGCGACCAGCTGGAGCTGGCCCTCGTCGAGAATCTCCAGCGCGAGGACCTCGACCCGATTGAGGCCGCCCGCGCCTATCGCAGCCTGATCGACGAGTTCGACTTCTCGCAGGAGGACCTCGCGGCGCGCGTGGGACGAGCCCGATCAACGGTTGCGAACACGCTCCGCCTCCTGGACCTGCACGCGGCGGTGCAAGCCGCGGTCATCGATGGCCGGTTGACGGAGGGCCACGCCCGCGCGATCGGCGGCCTCGATCCCGACGCCCAGCCTCGGGTCGTGGACGCGGTCGTCGGCGACGACCTCTCGGTTCGACAGACGGAGGAGCTCGTGCGACGGCTCCGGACGCCGCGCGAGGCGGCCACGGCCGCGCCGGCACGGCTAACCGATCCGGACCTCGAACGGATCGAGGAGGATCTCCGGCGAGCCCTGGGGACGAAGGTCCGCATGGCGCGGTCGCGGCGGGGCGGGCGGATCGTCATCGAGTTCTACAGCGACGACGAGCTGAGCCGGCTCTACGACCGGCTCGTCGGAGGCGCAGCGTGACCGAGCCGAAAGCCGTCACAGCGCGAACGGCGGCGACGCCGGGCCAGGCACTCACAAATGGCTCGAATGGCGCTGGGCGGAAGCGCCGCGGCGCCCTCGCCGGCTCGGAATACACGGCTGCCAGCATCCAGGTCCTTGAAGGCCTCGAGGCCGTCCGACGGCGTCCCGGCATGTACATCGGCTCGACCGACGCCCGCGGCCTCCACCATCTCGTGTGGGAGGTTGTCGACAACTCGATCGACGAGGCGATGGCCGGCCACGCCAGCACGATCAGGGTCACCGTCCAGAAGGACGGCACGGTCGAGGTCGTCGACGACGGCCGCGGCGTGCCCGTCGGCCGGCACTCGACGGGCAAGGATGCCCTCGAAGTCGTCCATACCGTCCTGCATGCCGGTGGCAAGTTCGGCGGCGGCGGATACAAGGTCTCCGGCGGCCTGCACGGCGTCGGCGTGAGCGTCGTGAATGCCCTGTCCGAGTGGCTGCGCGTCGAATCCGCACGGGACGGGGGCATCTGGGCCCAGGAATACGTGCGCGGCAAGCCCACCGGCCCCGTCAAGCGGATCGGCCCGCAGGGCGATCGACGCGGCACGCGGACGCTGTTCCGGGCCGACCCCGGGATGTTCGAGACCACTGACTACGAGTTCGAGACGATCGCGGAGCGCCTGCGCGAATCGGCCTACCTGACCAAGGGCGTCTGGATCACGTTCATCGACGAGCGGGAGGACCGGGAGCGGTCGTTCCATTTCGAGGGCGGGCTGCAGTCATTCGTGCGCCACCTGAACCGCAACAAGGAGGCGCTCCACAACCGCCCGATCTACGTCGAACGACGCGAGGGCGGGACGCTCGTCGAGGTCGCCCTCCAGTACAACGACACGTACACCGAGACCGTGCTTGCGTTCGCGAACAACATCAACACGGTCGATGGCGGGACCCATGTCACCGGGTTCCGGGCGGCGCTCACGAGCTCGCTCAACGACTGGGCCAAGAAGGCCGGCGTGCTGAAGGCGTCCGACGGCAACCTGTCGGGCGACGACGTCCGGGAAGGCCTCACGGCCGTCATCAGCGTCAAGCTCACCGAGCCCCAGTTCGAGGGCCAGACGAAGGCCAAGCTCGGCAACGCCGAGGTCAAGGGCCAGGTGCAGACCGCGCTGACCGAGAGCCTGAGCCAGTACCTCGAGGAGAATCCCGGCGACGGCCGCCGAATCATCGAGAAATGCCTCACGGCGGCGCGCGCCCGCGAGGCCGCGCGCAAGGCCCGCGATCTCGTGATCCGCAAGGGCGCGCTCGATGGCCTGTCGCTGCCCGGGAAGCTCGCCGACTGCCAGGAGCGCGATCCGGAGCGCAGCGAGATCTACATCGTCGAGGGCGATTCGGCCGGCGGCTCGGCCAAGGCCGGCCGCGACCGCCGCTTCCAGGCGATCCTGCCGATGTTCGGCAAGATGCTGAACGTCGAGAAGGCCCGCCTCGACAAGGTCGTCGCGAGCGAGAAGATCCGGCCGCTGATCATCGCGCTGGGCGCCGGGATCGAAGGGATCGACGACAGCTTCGACCTGTCCAAGCTGCGATACCACCGGATCATCCTGATGAGCGACGCGGACGTCGACGGCGCCCACATTCGGACGCTGCTCCTGACGTTCTTCTACCGCCACATGCCCCAGGTGATCGAGGCGGGCTACCTGTACATCGCCCAGCCGCCGCTGTACCGGATCTCGACCGGCAAGGTCACGAAGTACGCCCAGACCGAGCGCGAACGGGATCGGATCATCAAGGAGTTCAACGTCAAGAACCTCTCGGTCCAGCGGTTCAAGGGCCTCGGCGAGATGAACGCCGACCAGCTCTGGGAGACGACGATGAACCCCGAGACCCGAACGCTCCTCCGGGTCGACTCGGAGAACGCGGCGCTCGCGGACGAGATCTTCACGAAGCTCATGGGCGAGAACGTCGAGCCGCGCAAGGACTTCATCAAGGCCGAGGCCCGGAAGGTGCGCAACCTTGACATCTGACGCCGCCGTGGCGGATCGCGAGGCGAGTCCTCCGAGCCGGCTTGCCGGGTACACGTTCGAGCCGCATCGCTGCTTCGCCTGTGGCGAGCTCAACGAGCACGGCCTGCAGCTCGTGCTCCATGCCGACGAGACCGGCTGCTGGACCGAGCTGTCGCTCGACGAGCGCTTCCAGGGCTGGGATTCCGTGGCCCACGGCGGGATCGTCGCGACGATCCTCGACGAGGTCATGGCCTGGTCCGTGATCGGGCGCGGCACCTGGGGCGTCACCGCGCGGATGGGTCTCTCGTTCCACAAGCCGATCTCGACCGGCCGACCGATCCGGGCCGAGGGTCATGTCATCGACGCGCGCCGGCGGACCATTCGTACGGAAGGTCGCGTCCTCGACCCCCAGACCGGGACCGTCCTTGCGAGCGGCGAGGGGGTCTACATGGCCGTGCCGCCGGATCGGCTCGCGGCCCTCCGGGCGCGCTACAAGCTCCGGGCCACCGGCGAGGAATCCGGGCTCGGCACCGAGGCGGCGCGATGACCCCGGCGACCGCACCGGCCCCGGCCACGATCGCCGGGGGGACACCGACGGGCGAGGACCCGGACGTTCGCCAGGCAACGCTCGCTCGCGCCGAAGCGGCAGGGAGGGCTCTGGCCGACCTCGTCCAGGACCCCGCGGCGTTCGCGAGGCGGCTCCACGACGTCCTCGCCGGACTCGCGGACCCGAGCTACCGCGAGGGCCAGCACGTCGTCGCGCCCGGGCTCGGCCTCACCCATGGCGTGCGGCTGCCGTACCAGGCTGCGGTGCGACGGGGCCTCGCGAAGGAGACGAAGCGCGATTCCGCCGCGGTCCTGCTCTTCGTCGCCGATCGCCTCCTCCGCGAGCCGGAGCTCGAAGCCCGCTGGATCGGCATGGCGATTCTCGAGCGGACCGTCATCCCGGAGCCCGAGCGCACCTGGCAGCTCCTGCGCCGGGCCGCCGCGGACGCCGCCGACTGGATCACGGTTGACACGCTCGCCCATCCGGTGGGCAAGGGCGTCCTCCAGGCCCCGCATCGCTGGGAGGAGCTCGAGCAGCTGACGATCTCGCCCTCCCGCTGGGAGCGCCGCCTCGTCGGCTCGACGATCGCGACGATCCCGTTCCTCGACCACAAGCTCGGCCGGACGCCCGAGGTTGCCGCCACGGGACTCCAGATCCTCGGCCTCCTCATCGGCGACAGCGAGCCGGACGTCCAGAAATCCCTCGCCTGGGCGTATCGGTCGATGGCGCTGGTGGACCGCGACGCCACCACTCGGGCCCTCGCGACCGAGACCGACGCGGCCGCCGCCGGCGACGGCCATCGCGCCTGGGTCATCCGCGATGCGCTCCCGAAGCTGGCGGCTGCGGACGCCGACGCGCTCCGCGCCCGCCTCGATGGCGTCCGCCGCAGGCCCGGGGCGCCCAGCTCCTCGAAGGCCGCCGAGCTGACGCGCCGCTTCGGCGGCATGGGCCTCGGCCGCCCAATGCCCGAGCCACCGCTGAGGTGAGCCACCGATGACCGACAACCTGGGGACGTTCAGGACGGTCCGCATCGAGGAGGAGATGCGGGTCTCGTACCTCGACTACGCGATGAGCGTCATCGTCGCGCGGGCGCTGCCGGACGTGCGCGACGGCCTGAAGCCCGTCCACCGCCGGATCCTGTTCACGATGGGCGAGATGGGCCTGTCGGCCACGAGCTCCTATCGGAAGTGCGCCGCGATCGTCGGCGAGGTGATGGGCAAGTACCACCCCCACGGTGACGTGGCCCTGTACGACACCCTCGTCCGGCTCGCCCAGGACTTCTCGATGCGCTACCCGCTCGTCGACGGGCAGGGCAACTTCGGCTCGGTCGACGGCGACGAGCCGGCCGCGATGCGCTATACGGAGGCCCGCCTCACCGCCGTCGCCGCCGAGATGCTCGCCGACATCGACAAGGAGACTGTCGACTTCGAGGACAACTACGACGGGACCCAGAAGCAGCCGACGGTCCTCCCGGCGAAGCTCCCGAACCTTCTCGTCAACGGCTCATCGGGCATCGCCGTCGGGATGGCCACCAACATCCCGCCCCACCACCTCGGCGAGATCGTCGACGCGACGATCGCGATCATCGACGACCCCGATATCACCTCTGACGGCCTGTGCCAGTACGTCACCGGCCCGGACTTCCCGACGGGCGGCACGATCTACCGCTACGAGAAGCAGCGGAACACGATCACCGGCGAGTGGGAGACCGTCGACGCGATCCGCCACATGTACGCCCACGGCCGCGGTCGGGTGGTCATGCGGGCCCAGGTCGCGTTCGAGGAGGTCAAGGGCGATCGCATCGCGATCATCGTCACCGAGCTGCCGTACCAGGTGAACAAGTCGGCGCTGCTCGAGAAGATCGCCGACCTCGTCAAGGACAAGAAGATCGAGGGCATCGCCGACCTCCGCGACGAGTCGGACCGCGACGGCATGCGGATGTACATCGAGATCAAGCGCGACGCGAACCCCCACAAGGTTCTGAACAACCTGTTCAAGCACACGCCGCTGCAGGCCGCGTTCAACATGAACATGCTGGCCCTCGTCGACGGCCAGCCCCAGACCCTGCCGCTGAAGAGCGTCCTCCAGCACCATGTCGATCACCGCCGCGAGATCGTCCGGCGCCGGACCGAGTTCGACCTGGCCAAGGCCCGCGACCGGGCCCACATCCTGGAAGGCCTCAAGAAGGCCCTCGACAACCTCGACGCGGTGATCAAGACGATCCGGGCCTCGGCCGACACCGAGGTCGCCAAGACGAACCTCATGACGAGCTTCGACCTGAGCGATCGGCAGGCCCAGGCAATCCTCGACATGCGCCTCGCCCGGCTCGCCGCGCTCGAGCGGAAGAAAATCGAGGACGAGTACCTCGAGGTCATCCAGCTAATCGCCGAGCTCGAGGACATCCTCGCGAATCCCGCTCGCGTGCTGTCGATCATCAAGGACGAGCTGCGCGAGCTGAAGAAGAAGTACGCCGGCGAGCGCCGGACCCGGGTCGCCGACGACAGCTCCCGCGAGCTCACCGACGAGGACCTCATCGCCGACGAGGACGTCGTGGTGACGATCAGCGGCCGCGGCTACATCAAGCGCCAGCCGGTCGCGACGTACCGCCGCCAGGCCCGTGGCGGCAAGGGCATCATCGGCCATGTCACCCGTGAGGAGGACGCGGTCGAGCACCTTCTCGTCGCGAACACCCACGACTGGGCCCTGTTCTTCACCAACCGCGGCCGGGTGTTCAGCGCGAAGGTCCACGCGATCCCCGACGCGTCGCGCCAGGCGAAGGGCCTGCCGATCATCAACATGCCCGGCGTCCAGGTCGAGTCGGGCGAGGTGCCGATGGCCACGATCACCCTCCCGGAGTTCGCCGCGGGGTCGTACCTCGTCATGGCGACCCGCCGCGGGATCATCAAGAAGACGCCGCTCGAGCAATTCGAGCGGGTCCGCTCGACCGGGATCAAGGCGATCAACATCGACGAGGACGACGAGCTGGCCTGGGTCGACGTCTCATCGGGCGAGGACGACATCATCCTGGCCACCGCCCAGGGCATGCTCGCCAAGTTCCGGGAGAGCGAGGTCCGGCCGATGGGCCGAGAGGCGGCCGGCGTGATCGGGATCCGCCTCCTGAAGCGCGAGGGCGACGAGGTCGTGGCGATGAGCGTCGTCCAGCCCGGCGCGGATCTCCTCGTGCTGACCGAGACCGGCTACGGCAAGCGAGTCCAGATCGACGAGTTCCGCGAGAAGCATCGCGGCGGCCAGGGCGTCCGGCTGATCTCGCTCGAGGGCCGCAAGACCGGCGTCGTGGCGGCCGTCCAGCAGGTCACCGAGCTCGACGAGGAGCTCGTCCTCATCTCCGCCCAGGGCCAGGTCGTACGGACAGAGCTCGACACCGTGAACCGTTACTCCCCGAGCGCGCGCGGCGTGATCGTCATGCGCCTGAACGAGGGCCATCGGGTGGTCGGGATCGCGGCGTTTCGGCCGGGGCTGGCGGAAGCGCGCGCCAGCGACGACAATGGCGGCCCGGAGGCGGGTCCGGACGGCGCTCCCTCGGGTGCCGGCCAGACCAGCGGCGGTCCGGGACGCGGCGCGTGACCGGCGCCGTGTCGGGTCGACTGGAGGACTCGCCCGTGTACGCGGACCAGTTCCAGATCTACCACGGCAACGCCAACCCGGATCTCGCCCGGAAGATCTGCCGCTACCTCGGCGTCGAGACGGGCAACCTCGACGTCTTCAAGTTCGCGAACGACAACATCTTCGTGAAGATCCTCGAGAACGTCCGCGAGAAGGACGTCTTCCTCGTCCAGCCGACCTGCAATCCCGCCGACGGCGTGGGTGACGTGAACAACTCGATCATGGAGCTGCTGATCATGATCGACGCGTTCAAGCGGGCCTCGGCCGGCCGGATCACCGCGGTCGTCCCGTACTACGCCTACGGCCGCTCAGACAAGAAGGACCAGCCGCGGGTGCCCATCACCGCTCGCCTCGTGGCCGACATGATCAGTGTCGCGGGCGCCGATCGGGTCCTGACGATGGACCTCCACCAGGGCCAGATCCAGGGCTTCTTCAACATCCCGGTCGACGAGCTGACGGCCGTCCACATCCTCTCGAACTACTTCAAGCACAAGCACCTCGACGACCTCGTCGTCGTGACGGACCTGGGCTTCGCGAAGCGGGCCCGAACGTTCGCCGAGCTGCTCGATGCGCCTCTCGCGATCATCGAGAAGCGGCGAGTCGGGAACCTCGATCGGGCCGAGCTGATGAACGTCATCGGCGACGTCCGCGGCAAGCGGGCGATCATCGTCGACGACGAGGTCGATACGGCAGGGACCCTTACCGAGACGGTCCACGCGCTCGAGCGCGAGGGCGTCACCGAGATCTACGCCTGCGCCACGCACGGCGTCCTGTCGGGCCCCGCGGTCGAGCGGGTCCAGGCGTCGTCGCTCCAGGAGCTGGTCCTCACCGACACGGTCCCGCTGCCACCGGCGAAGCAGATCAACATGATCACGACCCTGTCGATCGCGCCGCTGATCGGCGAGGCGATCAAGCGGATCCACCGCGGCGAGAGCGTGGGGGCGCTGTTCTCGAGCGAGGTCGAGTTCACCCAGGAGCTGCTCCTGTGGGAGGGCGGCGTCGCGAAGAACCTCGACATCCGCGAGGCCGGCCGGATCGGCGACGGCGAGGGTGGCCCGGCGCTTGCCGCCGCGACCGCGGCGCGAGCCGCCGGCGAGGCCCCCGACCGATGACCCTCCAGCTCCATCACCCCGACGGGAAGGGCGGCCTCGAGCCTACCCCGATCCCGCCCGACTACCGGAGCCAGCTCCGATCGCCCCGCTGGGGCCGGGCCCTCGGCAAGGGCCAGCTGCCGAAGATGGCCAACCCCGAGATGCGGCCGACGAACGTGCTCATCTCGATCGGCTTCTGGGCGGGCCTGGCGTTCGCGACGTTCGTCATCGTCGCCCTCGGCTACGGCGTGGGGTTCTGGCGCTGATCGGGGGCTAGGCCCGAAGCCACCCGTATACTTGGCCGTCCCATGCTCGGTTTTCTCTCCCGCTTCGTCGATTCGAACGATCGCGA